>JAZHDE010000036.1:0-32656 GCA_036584515.1 Candidatus Cloacimonadota bacterium
TTAAGTGCGTCTATGAAGTCCCCCTGGTATACAAAAAAGCCGGGTTACCCAGTATTATCTGCAAGCACTTCGGTCTGGAATGTAAAGATAATGACATGGCTGAGTGGCAACGTTATCTGCAGAATAGCACCCAAGCCCAAGATCCTGTAACCATAGCAGTCTGTGGCAAATATGTGAAACATCAGGATGCCTACAAAAGCGTTGAGGAAGCTCTTCAACACGCCGCTGCCTGGCACAAGCGTAAGCTTGTTATGAAATGGGTAGATTCAGAGAGAGTCTTCAAACCAGCAGATCTGGATAAAGAGCTGGCTAATGTTGATGGCATACTGATACCTGGAGGTTTTGGGGTTAGAGGTATAGAAGGCAAGATAGCCATAGCTCAGTATGCCAGAACTCATGATATTCCTTTCTTTGGGATATGCTTGGGCATGCATGTGGCAGTAATCGAATTTGCCCGCAATGTCTGCGGTCTGAAAGATGCTCATAGCACAGAGTTTGACGAAGTATCCCCTCATCCCGTGATCCACCTGATGGAAGACCAGCAATACATAGATATGGTTGGCGGCACCATGAGGCTTGGAGCCTACGACTGTTTGCTAAAAGAGGGAAGCCTGGTAAGAAAAGCTTATCAATCTGAAAAGATTAGTGAACGCCATCGCCACCGCTATGAATACAACAACGCATATCGGGATAGCCTGCAGGCCAACGGCCTGATCATCTCCGGAACCTCTCCGGATGGTTTACTGGTTGAGATCGTTGAGATTCCGGCATTGAAGTTCTTCACCGCAGTGCAATTCCATCCAGAATTCAAGAGCCGCCCCAATCGTCCCCATCCCATCTTCAGAGATTTTGTTGCTGCTGCCATGAAATGATCCTTCAGCTAAGTGGTCTATGACAATGCACTAGAACCTATTAGGTAATTGATTGCTGGCTTGTTGTGGAATCAGTTCCACAGTTATACTGCAATGTTGATGAATCAGCCTGAGATAAAGCTTGCACAAAGCTCTCAGGCTGGTTTGTGTTACACGAGTTTGTAAGTTCCATATTAAAAAAGGATTAATGACCTGCCAGCATGAATAAGAGCAATGCATACAGAACCTTGATACGTACGGGAAGCATCTCACTTGTAGTGGGCTCTGTTTTGCTATGTCTGCTAATTCTTATTCTATTCGGTTGCAGTTCTGAAGATAAGGCCGAAAACAATGATGATCTGCCAGCCAGGCTGGATTCTAATTCACTTACTGAAATCCGGATTGTGCCAAAATGGGAGGATCAAGCTCAGTTTGCAGGGCTTTATGTTGCCAAAGAGAAGGGATTCTTTGCTCGTCGTGGTATTGATGCCAAGATACTTGCCGGTGGACCTGAAAGGTTGGCGTTGCCCTCATTGACAAATGGCGAAGTGGAGTTTGCCATTCTGCATCTAGTAGCTGCTATGCTCAATCCTCCGACAGCAGCTCAGCTGGTTAATCTTGCTCAGGTTTCACAGAAATCCTCTTTGATTATTGCTGCCAGGAAAGACTTGGGGATAAACAAGCTCACGGATCTGAAGTTCAAGAAAATTGGACTTTGGAAGGGAGACTACCAGGAGCCCTCAATCATCTTCAACCGTAAATACAACCTGGAAATGGATATTATTAATATTGATTCCAGCGTTAATCTCTTCATAACTGGATTGGTAGAAGCTATGAATGTGATGCGATACAATGAATTGCACCAGCTCTACCAGGCCGGCATGGATGAGGAGGATTTACTTCTTTTCCCCTTCAGTGACTTAGGCCTGAACATCCCAGAAGACGGACTCTATACCCGGGAGCAGTACTATCTCACCAATCCCGATTTGTGCCGGGATGTAGCAGATGCCTTGATGGAAGGATGGCTTTATGCAATCAATAACGAAGAAGAAGCCTTGGATATTGTCCTTGAGGTGATGAGGAAGAACAACCTGTCGGCTAACCGACCTCATCAACGGTGGATGTTAAAGGAGATGAAAGAACTGATCCTGGCACGTCCCGGTGTCTTCGGCAGCTTGGAACAAGAGAGTTTCGAAGATACCCGGACCATTCTTGCAGAAGGTGGTTACCGCCCCACATTGATCAATTACAACAGGTTCAACCCCAATGCCAAATAGTAACCAACCCTCCAGCCTTTCCAGTCAGATTGCTATCTACGTAAACGTATTTATTCTCCTCACCAGCGTTACACTGATTATTGCTACACGCTTGCTTATGACAGGAGTAATGGAAGAAAACGCCAGTATCTTGGTAGATTCCATTACCAACGAAAACATCACACGCACCGAAGCCAAGCTTTCAAAAGTGGAAAGCATCGGCAGGAATGTACGTTTTCTCTTTCAGAATTCAGTGGGCACCGATGCTCAGAGAATCGATATCATTACCACCCTGCTCAAAACCGGTTCTGAGATCAGTTCCATCGCTTTGGCTTATGACCCTGCGCTTAAGAAATATCCAGATGCTACGATTTACTACTTGGAGAATGGTACTGTTAAAACCACCAAATTGAACCCGGAAGTATATCCATATACAGATTGGTACAATCTTGCCACTAGAACGGGAACCCCGATCTGGACGGAACCATGGTTTCAGCGAGACGGACTAAGGCAGATTGTGACCTCACACACCATTTCATTGCAAGAAAATGGCAAGACCGTGGGAGTGTTGCGCTTTGATCTCACCATCAACCGCTTACGGGAAATGATCAAGGTGGATAATCTCAAGAATAATGCCCGACTCTTCATGATCTCCAAAGCAGGCTCGTTTGTAGTTCATACAGACGATTCCCTATCTATGAACTACAGCATCTTTGCTTTGGCAGAGGAGTACAACGATCCCATCCTGAGGGAGACCGGACAGCGCATGCTGAGGGGAGAGCGGGGATTCATCAAGTTAGAAGAGAATAGCCCCCTCCAAAACTACTGGCTGGCTTATGCTCCTTTGCGTTCCAATGATTGGGCTATTGGTGTGTTGCTTCCGGAGAAAGAGATATTCAAAACTCTTAACAGCATAACTCTGATTCAGGCTCTGACTTCAATCTTTGCTTTTGTCTGCTTGGCACTGATCGTTTACTTCAAGATCAGGAGAATAAACAAACCTTTGAAAGAATTGGTTCAAGCTGCAGAAGAACTGGGTGCTGGGAATTTTGACGTTCAAGCTCCGGAGGCCCACGACTATGCTGAGATCTTGCAGCTCTCGCATTCTTTTAACTCCATGAAGGAATCCCTGCGGGATTACATCCGCAATCTCTCTGTGACCACAGCAGAGAAAAATAAGATCCAGACAGAAGTGGGTTTCGCTTCCACAATCCAGAAAAACCTGATCCCACCCAATCGCGATCATGGTCTTTTCCATAATTCCATCAAAGCCTACGGCGTTCTCAACCCTGCCGGGGATATTGGTGGAGACCTTTATGACTATTTCCTCATTGATGATAGTACATTCTGCTTTGCCATTGCCGATGTAACTGGGAAGGGTATTGTAGCCTCCATGACAATGACCATGGTGAGTACTTTTATAAGGGCCAAAGCTTCATATCACAAAGGACCTGGCAGCTTGATGAAGGATATGAACGAATATCTTTGTGCAAACAATATTGCCGAGAACTTTGTGACCATTATTGTTGGTTATCTGGATCTTCACTCAGGTAAGCTTCTCTATGCCAATGCAGGTCATGTTCCTTGGTTTATCAGGAAAAAGGACTGCAGCTACCTCAAGCAGGGTGATACGCAATCCACAGCCCTGGGCTTCATGCCAAACCTCAAGATTACTGATGCCGAGTTGAGCCTGGATTTGGGGGACGAGATAATCCTCTTCACAGATGGCATCACTGAAGCCATGAGTACAAATGAGAACTTCTTTGGGATAGAAAGGCTGGAAGAGATCGTGAAGGACCTGCAGAACCCCAATCCGGAAACTACTGCCAAAGCCATCCTGACTGCTACCCAGAAATTTTCAAACCCAGATCAGCAGTACGACGATATCACCCTGCTGGTGATCGAGTTTGTGCATCCTATCCTAGTCTGAAGCCTAGTCACTACGACAGCATACCTACTCTGGCCATATGCTGGGTAGAGCTCTCCAAATCCGCTGAGCTAAACAAGTACTGAGGCAAGCACTAACCCAATAAGTTTTCCAGAATAACGGCACTATCTTGTCAATTCCTCCCTGCTTCACTTCTTTAGCGATGCATTAGTGAATCATTAGCGATCCTTTAGCAAAAGCCAAGGAAACGTATATTCTGCAGTAACTTAGGGTATTATTGTTTAATAAGGGAGCAGAAAGAGCAGTCGGACAGTGGCTTAGAGGATCACTCGAAAAATAAGTTCGGGCAAATTGAAAAAATATCCCAAAAGCGTCCCAATTTTCCCCAAACTGTCCCTCTATATATGGTAGAGGGTCTTTCATTTGTGAGACCCGGAAAAAAACTAACAGGAGAGAGAAATGAAAGTACGATTTCAATATGGGATGCCTGCACTGTCAGGCAAAGCTGGAGATCTAACCTTCTGTCTGCATAAGAGCAGCGGAAGAGTCTTTGCCCGGAGAAACAGATATCCTCACATGAGTGACAACCATCACAAAATCGGCAGCACAACCGCCAATCTGCATCGATTGAAGCCAAGCGTGGCATACAAGAATGATCTGCGTAGATATCTCATGGAATACCAGAGATCACGCTTTGTAAAACGCCGGCCGGCAGCAAATTGGGTGAATCTCTTTCTAAGCTTGATGTATGAGATGGCGCAGAAGATACCTGGGCTGGATCTCAGAACAATAAGCAGGACGGAAATATACGAGCAGAATCTACCATGTATATCTGTGATGAGAGCTGTGGAAGCAGGATTGCTTCCACCATTGGGAGATTGGGAGAGTCTGATATCTGAGCTCTGAAGGCTCTATCTTTTGCTGATTGCTCCGGTGGGACAACCCTGGAAATCCTCTCCGTTTCCATTCTCACAGATACCACAGGAGATGCATTTATCCTTGTCGATTACTGCCTTGCCATCTTGCATGGTGATGGCACCCACCGGGCAATTGGGAACGCAAAGCTGGCAACCGATACACTTTTCCGGATCAACCCGGTAGGCTTGAGAGGATTCTTCAGCCTGGCTTTGGCGGGTTGGAGCAGTCTCGGTTTTCACTGTAGTGGGTGCTGGGTCTGATGGAGTAGGCACCGGAACCCTGATGCTGTCGGAGAGGGGAACCACTACTTTGGCTTCAGGGGCTTTGGGGATTAGGACACCGTCCACACAACGTCGGCAGCCGATGCACTTGGTGGAATCTACTACTGCTTTGCCATTTACCATCTTAATAGCGTTGACCGGGCAAACTGGTTCATGCTCTTTGGGAAGTAGAATCCCGGTGTGAATCAATATCTGCACGGCAGCCAGACCGAGCAGCGCCAGGATCAGAAGGATCTGGAGAAAGTATTTCATTGTTCTTCCTTGCAATTGTTTTCCAAAGCTCTTCTGGGGCACTTTTGAGAGCAGATGCCGCAGTGGATGCAATTGGGATCTTCCACCAGGCCAGTATCCAGAAGGTTGATATTCATGGGGCAGTAGAGACTGCAGAGACCGCAGTCGTTGCAGCGTTCCAAATTGCGCCGTATCTTGAGTCGTTTAATACCAAAGAGCTGTCCAATCTGCATGAAAAGGTTCATAAAGGCTGCATATGGGCAGAGGAACCTGCACCACAGTCGATCTATAAAGAATGCTGCTACAAGGATTAGCACTGTGAGGATAAGTCCGGGAAGAGCCAGGCGTGGAAGCTGCGAAAGGGCATAGAAAGGACAGATGCGGATGTAAACATAGGCCATCCCGGTAAAGGCTAGCAGTGTGGTGATTCCAAGAACGAAATACTTTGCTTTGCCCAGTTTCCTTTCCAAGTAATATGCTACTCGCTGTTTCATTCTATAGTTCCGGGAGCGAAGTGAGAAAATCAATTCCTGAATTGTGCCCAAAGGACAGATCCAGCCACAGAACTTACGTCCGATAACGATGGTCGAAACAGCGATCAGGAAGCCCAAGAGTACTGCAACCAAAAAGAGTTGTCCGGAGATTCCCATCAGTTGTTTCATGTTCATCCCAAAGCAAATCACGGCATAGGGGCAAGCGTTATGGATGGCCTTAGCACCTTTGGAGATTACAAAGAAGAGTATTCCCAAGGATATAAGCAGGAAGACTATCTGTACGATGTTGCGAAAGTTTAGCTTCACTCTTTTCATATCAAATCAAGGCTCTTCAAAAGCTTTAGCCGGGAGTCTTGATCCAATCTATCTTTGGCAGGATTGGCAAGGCCGGCGGTTGCTTCGTGGAAGCTGGGTTTATCCACCTGATGATAGATTCCAGTCCAGATCGTATCGGTATCTGATGCCAGTCCGATAGCTTCCATCATATTGGCAGGTTGGTTTTGCAATTCTTTGATACGTTGGTTATAATAGCTGTATGTGTTGTTGTAACTTACGCAGGGTTGCAAGACTTCGATGAAGGAGAAGCCTTTGTGCTGCACAGCTTGATTGATGATGGCGGCCAGTTGTTTGGGATTGGCAGAATAGGCTCTGGCCACAAAGCTGGCACCCGAGATCAAGAGCAGTGGAATGGCTTGGAAGGGTTCTTCCACGCTACCCTGAGGACTGGAGAGACCTCTGAAACCTAAAGGTGATAAGGGAGAGAACTGACCGGTGGTGAGGCCATAATTTCCGTTGTTATGTAGAATCAGGGTCATATCCAGGTTACGCTTGGCAGCAAAAAGAGTGTGTTCCAAGCCTTCTCCCAAGCTATCGCCATCTCCTCCAAAACTCACGACTGTAAGTTCGGGGTTGGCGAGCTTTATGCCTGTGGCGGTGGCTACTGCTCTGCCATGGAGGCCGTATATTCCTGAGATGTTTAGATAGTCAAAGATCTTTCCATGGCAGCCAATACCGCAGGTGATGGCGAGCTTTGCAGGACTAAGACCTGATTCAAAGAGCTGATTGAAGGCTAGCTTCACTGCATTCAGGATGCCAAAGTTTCCGCAGGCGGGGCACCAGGTGTTGGCTTTGCCGGTATCAAGATTACGCATTGTCCACCTCCTTGATTCTATCTGCCAGTTCAATAGGATCCCAAGCTCTGCCGTCGTAGCGCAGGATGTCGGCTCTGCTGGTGAGTCCCAGCTTTTCTTTGAGGAACTGGGCAAAACGGGGCTTGGAATTGTGTTCGATTACTATTGCCGGCTCAGTGCAATAGGGGAGAAGCTGCTCTATGGGCAAGGGTTCCAGATAGATGGGCACCACAAGTTGATAATCGCCATCCAGATACTTCAGTGCTTCACGCACTTCAAGGGCTGTGGAGCCATAGGCAAAGATACGTTTGTTCCCTTCTCCATAAATGGCATAAGCTTGGTACTTACTGCAGGCTGCAGTAACGGGCTTTCTTTGCCGCTTATCCTTCATAGCGACTATGGCTTCAGCTTGATCAGTGCGCAAACCGCTTTCCAAATGCTCATGCGAGTTCCACTTAATCACTTCTTCTGAAGGGGGGAAGAGCATGGGAGAGATGCCATCTTCTGTGAATTGGTATCTCTTGTAACCTTCTGTTACTTGCGGAGAAAGGGGATTTGCTTGAGGTATCTGGTTTGTGGGCAGAGTAATATCCTGCATGGATTCGGAAAGATGCTTCTCAGTGAGCAGGATGGTGGGGATCTGAAGCTCCCAGGCCAGAGCCAGCAGCTCTCCAGCCAGGCTGAAAGCACGCTCAATACAGTCTGGACTGGCAACTATCCGGTCAAACTCGCCATGTCCCTGATGCAGGGCAAAATAGAGGTCTTCCTGAGCAGTGTAGGTGGAGACACCTGTGGCAGGACCTGGACGGGAAGAGAGAATACAGAGTAAAGGTGCTTCGGTAATCCCTGCCATAGAAAAGGCTTCTTGCATCAGAGCGAATCCACCGCCACTGCTGCCGATGGCAGCTCTGGCTCCGCCCACTACTGCACCAACAGCCAT
Organism: Candidatus Cloacimonadota bacterium; assembly: GCA_036584515.1. Taxonomy (GTDB): domain Bacteria; phylum Cloacimonadota; class Cloacimonadia; order Cloacimonadales; family Cloacimonadaceae; genus PHBP01. The sequence continues at coordinate 7,990 of JAZHDE010000036.1, forward strand.
ATTGGCTGCAGCCAGCTCGCTTTCGGCGTGGATAGCCTTAACGCCCAGCTTGGCAGACATGGAAGCAAGGTAGTGCAAAATTGATGAAGCAGGGGTCATGGGATAGGCAAAATACATATCCAGGCCTGTCAGCCAGGCTCCCAGAGATATTGCTTGGTTTCCTGTGAAAAGCTTGCTTGGTTCTCTGCTTACAAGCGAGGCCGGAAGTGATGTCTGTGGCTGAACCAAAGGGAAGCATTTATCCGCAAAGATGAGGTTCTCTTCAATCTGTTTTTTGTAGCTCCTTTTGATCAGAGAGTGCATCTCTTCCTGATTCAATCCCAGATGAGCAAAAAAGATGGCAAGTCCGGCAAGACTGAGGTTTGCTGGATTCTGATAGGATTCCTTCATCAGGGAAGTGAGTGGAAGTCCTATACCTATATCATTAACAGCCTCATCTCTGTTGTAATAGATATTGCCTCCGACTTTCAGTTCGGGGAGATGCTTTGTATAGCTCAGTTGATCCAGACAGATGATTAGGTCTGCATATTTGTATGCATTATGGATGGGATCTTCTGAAATGGATACTGTGCTGAAGTTGTGTCCGCCCTTGATCAGGCTCTGATAGTCGTCACTCTGAAAACAGTGTAAGCCGTGTTCCAGAGCTGTCTTGGCGATGAGCTGGGCAAGCTTTTTAACGCCTTCACCAGCCTTTCCGCCCACTATTACTGTAAATATGTTTTTCAATCTATTACTCCAAAAATATGCTGGGGTTCAGTCTGAGCAAGGTTGCCTCAGGTGTCAACCCCGGAGTTTAGTATCTGAGGTTAACGTTTAGATTCAAGCGCCAATCTAGCTCATCCAAGAGCTCTCCGATGGGGTTCAAGGAAAGTTCCAGACTGGAGTCATCATCAAAGCTGAAAGCTGCCAGAAACACTGCGCTGTATTCCTTCCAGGTTCCCCAACTGATGCGGGGCTGAATCAGGTAGTAAAAGGAGCCGATGTCCTGCCTCAGGCTAAGGCCGGCAGTGAATCTTTCAGTGAGAGAATTTATGATGTATTGAGTCTCTTCCTGGTATCCATACTCGCTTCTTTCATAGAGCAGCAATCCATCCAGCAGGAAGGCGTTGTCGTCTCCTGAGCGGTATGGAAGCTCCAACCAACGGTTGTCACCGGAGCGGGCAATGAAGGGGAAACTGTCAAAGATCAGGTTGTAACGTGCTGTGAACTGACGGTAGAGCTCATTGTTCTGATCCTCAATCTGGTACATGTAATCGGTGTAATCTACTCTGATCTGGTAGTTCTGTTTGAGAATGATGCTGTCACCAATCAACAGGCTGATCTCGGGCAAGAAACTGAGGCTCTGTACTTTAGTATTGTTACCTGAAAGCAGACTGTCGATATAGACATCGTCTCTCAGACTCCACAATAAACGATTGGATAAGCGTAATCTACTCTTGTAGTAGTGCTTCGAGCCCAACCTAAGACTGATGTTCCGCAGGTCGTTATCCAAGCGGTGATCGTCTTTGGGATAGCTGGTTCTTTGCAGGTCGATGCTGCTACCAAAGCTGAGAGTATCCCCCGGAGAGTATTCCCAAAGCAGGTTTGATCCCAGATTACGTAGCTCGGTATGGCGGTTGGAGTTTGAAAAGGAGAAGTCCTTGATGGCAAAATTGTGCCCCAGAATAGTTTGCCAGGATAGCTGAGGCAGGGGGCTGTAGTTTACTGCAACAGAGGCTTGATTGATGAAGTCTGCGTTGTTCCTGCTTAGATTTTGTTCCAGCCTGGTTTTACGCTGACTGAAGTTGTTTCCGATGTTTAGCTCAACATCCTGGGTTGGGTAGATGTTTAGCCTGGTATCTGAGATTAGAGACCATCTTTTCTGCTTGTCGGTTTCTACGTAGCTGCTAGGTAATCCCGGGTCGTCGTTTTGCTCCAAGTTGTAGAGGATATCTCTTCGGCTATCAAGGCTGAACGAAGCAGCCAGCTCAGTTCCCCAGAGATCTTGATTTGCATAGGCATTCAAACCGTAGCTTTCATAGTGTTCCCAATCCAGATTGAGATAGTCCCCTCTTCCGCTCAGGCCGTAGAATCCTGTAGTGGAGTAATAGGAGAACGAGCTTTGTCCGGTTATCTGCTGGCCTTCACCCTTCAGGTTGGTCTCGGGCAGGAATCTGTCTTGTTCGGTCTTGAGGAATGTCTTTGCATTGATACTGAGGAAAAGACTATCCAGGGGATTGAGTTGTAGCCCATAGCCCAAAAAGCCCATTCTGCTCTGATAAGCAGATAGAGCTGTTTCCAGATCGTTTTTATCATAGTGATAGTTGAAACCGCTTAGTAAGGAGTGCGTGAGGATTCCACGTTCATAACCTAAATCAAACTCCATATCTGCTAGACGGGTATTTTGATTAAAGTTCAGGCGGGTTTCATTCTGGGTGCTGCCTTCCAGCTTGATAGTAGTGTATTTTAGGGGACTGAGATTGTAACTAAGCCGATTCTCTATTATGCGGATGCTGCTGTTATTATAAAGATACAGGTCCAGAGCGCTGTTCTGAGCGCTAAGGCCTGTACATAATAGCAGAAAGAAGCTCGCAAAGATCGATAAATTCAGCTTCACTAAAGCTTTCTCCCCGGCGGGAAAGATCGTACTTGCTGTGCTTATCAAGTGCTGCCAAGTCCTGTTTGCTCAGCATTCGAATCAGATTGTTCCTCAGTGTCTTACGTCTGTGCATGAAAGCATGATGGATCAATTGGTAAAAGAGCTCAGGATGGGATAGATGCGGTCGATTCTGCCTGGGCTTGAGCACAATTACTGCAGAATCCACATTGGGAGAGGGTTCAAAGTACTCTCTTCCCACCATCAGACCAATACTGATATCAAAGACAATCCCGAGTCTGATAGTCATGAGACCGTATTCTTTGGTGCCTGCCTTAGCAGTTAACCTTTCTGCCACTTCCTTCTGCACCATCAGAGCAATAAGCTCAAATCTGCCAGCATGTTCTTCCAATCTTGAAAGCAGGGGAGAGGTGATCTGATAGGGGATATTTGAGATCAGTTTGATTGTCTCGGGACAGTTCACTAGCTGTTCATTCCAGTTCAAACGCAGAATGTCTGCCCTAATCAGCTCCAAGCTGTCTCCAAATCTCTTTCTCAGTGGCTCTTCCAAACGGCGATCCAGTTCATAGGCAGTAAGCTTGACTCCATAATCCAGAAGAGCTTGAGTGAGGATTCCCTTTCCCGGCCCAATCTCCCAGACTGTCTCACCGGGGCAGAGTTCCCCCAGAGCGGCTATCTGAGATGCTATTGTAGTATCAGTCAGAAAGTTCTGACCCAGTTCTTTAAGTGCTTTCATTTAGTTAGAATAAAAAAAGATCCGGGATTATCTTGGCTATACAAAGCGTTACTGATCCCAGATCTAGTATATTGTTAGGCGCTTAATCTACTGGCTGCAGTTTTCTTGCAGACTTTGCAGACCTTAACGGTCTTATCGGCCACTTTGACTTCGTGCAACAGCTTAACGCCGGTACGTTTGCAAACGGGGCACTCGCCTCTACCATGGTTTGGCAAGGTGTTCAAGCCTTTTCCGCGATGGTTCTTTGCCATTTCTATCTCCTTAGAATATAATCTTCTTGCTAATTGAACCAGATTTTGAGCTATAGTGATTCAGTCAATACATATTTTCTCGGGAGACTTCGCAAAGCTACCAGGGATTGATCTCTCAAGCTTCCACAATCCGAAAAGGCTTGACGAAAAAGAGCCTCCATTTTTCATGGCGAAACTGCGGGGTGTAGCGCAGTCCGGTTAGCGCACGTGGTTTGGGACCACGGGGTCGGAGGTTCGAATCCTCTCACCCCGACCAGTAAATAAAAGACAGTGGGTGATTAGCTCAGCTGGAAGAGCTCTTGCTTTACACGCAAGAGGTCGGGGGTTCAAGTCCCTCATCACCCACCATCCCCTTAAATAGATCGAGGCGGTGGTCAATGAAGATAGCAATCACCGGAGCTAACGGCTTTGTGGGTTCCGGCCTCATAAGACAGTTCCAATCCTCAGGTCATCAAGTGACCGCGGTTATTCGTAAAAATTCGGATACTTCAATAATCCCTGATTGCAAGATGATCAGGCTGGATTACAATAATAGTAAAGAACTCCTTGAAGCTTTGGCGGATGTTGATGTGTTGATCCACAATGCCGGCATGACCAAAGCCTTGAACTATGCTCAGATCTACAGGGCAAACGTTCAACTCACCCGAGATATCCTCGGTGCCAGCCAATCAGCTCCAAGCCTCAAGCAATTTATCTTCATCTCATCTCAAGCAGCTTCACGTCCTTCCCATGGTAAAGAAACCATCAGTGAAGAAGACCCTTCAGCTCCAGTCACTTGGTATGGAAAAAGCAAGCTGAGAGCCGAGCGCGTAGTGAAGGAAACCAGTCCCGTTCCCTTCACGATCATTCGCCCCTGCTCAATCTACGGCCCCGGAGACAAGGATTTCCTGCAGCTTGCCAAACTCGCAGCCAAAGGACTCAACCTGAAACTAGGCACCAGAACCCGTTATCTTAACATGATCCACGTAAATGAACTCGCCAACCTGCTGGAACTATGCTTGCTGAACGACAAAGCTTTCAATCAAACCTTCTTTGCCTCAGACGGCGAAGTTTACACGCAAGACACCATACCCTCTCTCATGGCAAAAGCATTGAAAGTTAAGAAGCTTGATCTGGTTGTTCCAGAAAGTTTGGCCGGGTTAGCTGCCTGGGGAGGAGAGCTTTGGGGGCAGATGAGTAGACGCCCGGTGGTTCTCAATCGCGAGAAGATCAAAGAATTCATGGCCGAAAGCTGGCTCTGCAGCATAGATAAAGCCCGCAATCTTCTGGGCTATAACCCCCAGCCAAACTTAGAAAAGTGCATCAAGGAGACCATTCAATGGTACAAAGAAGCATCCTGGCTCTAATCCTGATACTTCTATCATTCAGCTTATACGCTCAGACAGTTGAATCAGATAATGACAGCTTGTTCATCCCTGAAGACAGCGCAGAGCTCTCAAGCAACACACAAGATGCTGATAGCCTCAGTTATCTGGAGACTCTCGTTTCCCGATCCGAAGTAGAAGCTTGGGTGGAGCGCGACCGGGATCTGCGGAGCTTGAATTCTCTTTTACTAAGTGCAGAGAATCCAGCTCTGACTTCTGTAGATATCTACCGCGCTGCTTATCACGCAGTTGGACTCAATAACCATCAATTGGAGCTGAGCAGACACGGCTTTGCTCAGATGCCCTCCTTATGGTCCGATGCACTTCTGATCCAATACTACAACACCTTCTATGCTCAATCCAGCCGGGGCAGAACTCTGGAGTTTTCCGAGAACAGATATCCTTACAAGGTGATGGTATCGGATATCCAGGCAGGTTTGGGCGACTATGAATACAACTTTGCCAGAGCCGGATTCAAGAAAGATGAACTCCTGGGTTTCCCGGGCTTGTACTACAGTCTGGATCTTCTGGTACAGACCGGCGTGTGGACAGGTCTTGATCACGACCAAAGTTCTCTACGGAACTACCTAAGCTGGGATTATAAGAAGCTGAAACTGGAGCTGGAATTGGCAGATTGGGCTCAGGACAACAGCTCTCAGGATCTGCTCCCAGCCTACTGGCAAGCCAATAATGTATCAATAGATCACCGTCTAAGGCAATTCTATGCTGCGATTCATAGCCCAATACTGGAATTCAGCATCATAAAGGTTTCAGAAAAAGCAAAAGCCGGAAGCTTGGATCAAAGCAATGATATCCTGCAGTGGAGATTGTTCAAAGATCACCACAATGGCCCTCATACGATCAGTCTTTACCACGAGCGCTATGATATGGATTTGGATTTCACTCCTCAGGCCAACACAGGTGAAGTAGATTACGAGTACAAGACGGGTATCAATTACTCCTATGAAGGCAGACGCTTCGAAGGGTATGGACGATTTGATACATTTTTCAGTGGCAATCCGCTATTGGAAGGAAGGCTGGCTTGGAAGTCTAACTGGCTGAAACTGGGTGCTTACGGTTTTATGTGTACTCAAAACACCCCTCAGACCATGCTCAAAGACATCTTCAATCCCGGTCTATGGCTGGATTCAGGACATCAGGTAATCAAGACAAACTATGCGGCAAACTTGACACTTGAGCCCTCAACTAATCTTAAGCTACTAGTTCTGAGCGGAATGAAGAGCATTCAAAAGGGTGGTAGCTACAATGGTGGAGTCTATCGTAAAACTCAAAGCTTTCCCTATGTGGATACGTCTTTGGATTGGACTCATGATCTGGGATTCGCAAATCTGACCCTGAGGCAGAATCTAAGCTGGCAAAACTGCCCGGAAGCCACACTAGCTTATCAGCAGATCACAGAAGTCCCGGATCTCAGATATCAGACACATCTTGAACTAAAGAGAGAGCTCTCAAAGAATAACGCCATTTTGGGCGGACTGGCGGTCTATGGTCATAGCGATTACTATCTTTCCATAATGCCTCCGGTCAAGATCGGTGCTTCAGCAATTCTGGATCTCTGGGCGGGAGTTCAGATCAGCAAGCTCTTTGACTTCACCGTTAGTTTTAAAAATGCTCTGGATACAGATATCTACGGCGCTTATCCCATTCCCCAATCCATTCACGCCAATCTGCATTGGTATTACCTGAACTAATAAAGTATGATGGAAGAAGAAAGAACGGAAGTCTCTACCGGAAAGCGCTATAAGCCAGTCTTTATTGCTCTGGGACTATTGATCCTGCTTATCCTGATCGTACCCAATATAAAAAAGCAAGTTGATTTGGAACAAGTGGTTAAAGAGCGCTATGGGGTTACTTTGAGTAGCCCGGAGTGGCATGGATTGGACTATGTGATCGAATTGATTCAGATAGTAGAAGTCCGGGAGGGAAGTTGTGCCGAGCGGATGGGTTTCATGCAGGGAGACCTTATCTTTGCGCCATATGCCAATGATTTGCCAGCCTTTCTGGCTTACCTGAATCAGGAAGAAGGTACAGCACTGAGAGTCAGCATCGTTCGGGAAGCAGACTTCATGCCCGGAAAAGACTTCAGAGATACCAACCAAGCTTTACCGCTAGTCTTCAGTGCTCCCTGATCCACGTCGCTTCTTTCGGCAAACAATCCCCTCTTCAAACATGGTCCTTCCCAATCCCTCACCAAGAGGATTCTTTAGCTATTCATTAACGATTCTTTAGCGATTCATTAGCGAAAGCTAAGGAAACGATAATCCTGCAATTAGTTAGAGCAATGCCATCATATCTGGGAGAAACAAGTAACCCCTCGAACTCACACTAGCTCAATCTGGATCAACAATTCTAAGCAAGTAGTCAAGATAACATTGAAATAATTAAGATAGAGCTTGACATAATTAAGGTGCCTCCTATTTTGTCTTCAGATTATCCGATATCGGAATCAATATAAATGAGGATATGGCTTATGAAACTGAATAGCTGTCCTATCTGCCACGGTCAATTGACTATCAGGCAGTATCACTGTGAGAACTGCGATCTATCGCTAGAGGGTCAATTCGAAAGCTCCTGGCTGGAAGCTTTGGATAGTGAGCAGCTCGAATTCGTTCGTCTATTTACTATGGTTCAGGGCAACATCAAGGAGATGGAAAAGCGCCTGAGCATCTCGTATCCAACTGTTAAGAACCGACTGGCAGATATAATCAATAAGATTAAAGGTTCAGAGCCTGTCGTAACCGACTTCAATGATATCATGAATGACCTCGAGGAGGGGTTCATCTCGGTCGATGAAGCCATTAATATGATTGAAAAAAGGAGAACAAAATGAAGACAGCATACTACGAAAAGTCCCAAAGCTTTGAAGGTGCGGTCAGTTTGACCGTGGTGAACAACATGGCTCCGGTGCATCTTTCACCCTCGCAGACCGGGGAATTGGTACTTGTGGCAAACTACGGTCTGGCATCTAATGATGAAGAGCCGGATTTTACAGATTTCTACACTCTGAAGTATGAGAATGGAAAGATTATACTTGAACTGGAGGAATTGGACTACTCTTTGTTTGCCAATCGCAACACTCAGATCAAGCTCGAGATTTTGATCCCCCAAGTGGAGAATCTCTACCTCGAGGGTGAGAATCACCCATATTCCATTTCTGGGATTGATGCGGATATTGATCTGAAAATGGAGAACGGTCCCAGTATCTTCTCAAACTGCACTGGAAACATGGTGCTGGAGAGTGAAAATGGTCCGATCAAGATTCACAACCACAAGGGAAACGTGAATGTGAGCATGGAGAATGGTCCCCTCTCTACAGACGGTCTGAGCGGGGATAGCTTGAAGGTAACCAGCGAGAATGGTGCTATCAAGATGCGTTCCTGCTCCTATCCCAACGTGAGGATCGATAACGAGAATGGCGTTATCTTCTATGAGACTCTACCTGTGGAAAATGGGGATTTGTCTTTCCAATCCGAGAACGGTGTGATCAGCTTGGTGCTGCCCAATCTATGGGGCTTTGAGCTTAGGGCAGAGACTGAGATGGGTATCATCAAGAACAAACTGGGCCTTGCGCCGGAAAGAGACGAAGAGGTAACCATCTTCAGAAGTGGAGAAATGGATTCAAAAATTAGTGTAAAGACTGAAAACGGGATGATCAAGCTCTCCTATGACGAGCACCTAAATCTGGATTTCCTGAGAGGAAAGCTGGATCAGCTCAGGGAAGCTGTGAAGAATCTGGGAAGTCCTGAAGATAAAGAGAAAGTGAAAAAACTGGTGGAAAACCTCAGTGCTTATCTGAATAAAGGGATCGGAGCGATTCAGGAAGATAAGATCAGGGAAGCCATCCGGGAAGCGCTTACCAAACTGAAGGAAATCAGTGATAACTTCGATATGGATGAGACCCGGGATAAGGTCTCCGCTACGGTTGAAAAGCTGGCAACAGAACTCCAGGATACTTTCAAGGAATTCGTGCACAAGTTCAAATCTGAAGACTATGTGAAGCAATTCAAAGAAGGGTTCAAAGATCCTGGGAAGCATCACTTTGCCTTCCATTTCGACAGCGACATGGGCGATAAGATCTCGGAAAAGGTGCTTAAGACTATCAAGAAAGTAGCCCCGGGTGTCTTTGAGATGAAAACAGCCGAAAAGGAACAGGTTGCCGAACAAAGTCGTCTTAAGATTCTGCAAATGCTGGAAAGCGGGAAGATTACTGCTGAGGATGCCGAGCGTCTTCTGAAGGCCATTTCCAAAGAATAGTCTTGACAGAACTTGCCTCCTGAAAATCCATACCCAAAGCCGGTCGGGATGTAGCGCAGTCCGGTTAGCGCGCTCGGTTCGGGACCGAGAAGTCGCTGGTTCGAATCCAGTCATCCCGACCATTGGTCTTTTCCACCCCGGAAACCGCTCCGGAACGTAGTACAACTTATTAAAACTGGAACCATTTAAAGATGAAGAACAGGGAATCAGGCAAAGCCAATCACAGCAGTAATTTCAAGCTCCTCTTGCCATATCTGCGGAAGGACATAGGACTGCTTTTGTTTGGACTTTTTGCCATGTTGGTGACCTCCGGTTTACGACTGATTGATCCTCTGATCTTGGCGCATATAATCGATAAGAGCATTCCCAATAATGATCTTACGGAGATGTATCGCTATGGCTTCTTCTTTGTGTTGGTGGTTATTTTCTCCGGACTTCTGTCTTACCTGCAGATTGTGCTGCTTTCGCGGCTGGGGATCAAGATTATTACTCAGTTCAAGTCCACAGTTTTCAGGCATCTTCTCAAGCTTCCGGTGCCCTGGTTCAATCAACAGCCTGTGGGTGAACTGATAGCCAGAGTTGAGAGTGACAGCGAGAGAGTGAAAGTCCTCTTCTCTGAACTATCCATTATGATTATCGGCAATCTGCTCTTTTTTGTGGGTGTCTTTGTAGTGCTTTTTATCCGGGAACCCAATATAACTATTCTGATTGTTCCACCTGTGATCGTGGTGATAGTGGCCTATTGGTTCCTTATCCGTTATCTCTCAAAGTTCTACAAGAGAATACGTGAGCGTTATGCCGATGTTACTGCCAAGATTACTGACTACGTCCAGGGTATGCAGATCATTCAGGTGCTGAGTCAGGAGAAACGAATTCATAAAGAATTGGAGCAGGCTTCACGGGAGAAGAAGAATCTTGAGACGCGTACTTCCTTCCTGGAATATGGTTCTCAGGGTGTCTTCATGTTTATCTTCAATGTTCTTTTGATTGTTGGTATCATATGGATCTCTGCCCCCAAGATACTGATGGGTTTGGTGAGCCTTGGAACCCTGATCGTCTTTATTCAATACATGTACAGGATGATCTGGCCTCTTATGCACATATCAGAGAATGTAATGCAGATACAGAGGAGCTTCGTATCCCTGCGCAGGATTCTGGAGATGACTGAGCTGGAGACTGAAGACGAGCTCTTTACTGGAACTGCTGCTGTAAGCTTTGAACATGAGATAGAGTTTAAGGACGTCTGGTTTGCCTATCAGAACGAGGATTGGGTGCTGCGGGGTGTAAGCTTTAAGATTCCCAAAGGCAGTCAAATAGCATTAGTCGGCGCTTCAGGCAGTGGTAAAACCACATCCATAAGCTTGCTCTGCGGGTTCTATCGGATCCAGAAGGGATCTATCCTGATCGATGGAAGAGATATCAGTGAGCTGGACTTCCGTGCTTGGCGGGCAAAGATCGGTCTGATCCTGCAGGACATATTCCTCTTTCCTGGATCCATCCTGGAGAACGTCCGCGTCTATAACGATGAAGTAAGCTCCGCCGACGTGGAAAAAGCCATCAGTATAGTGCAGATGGATGAGTTTATCTCTGATCAGGATTTAGGCGTCAATGCAGAACTGGCGGAACGTGGACAGAACATCTCACAAGGAGAGAAGCAGCTTATCTCCTTTGCCCGAGCCTTGGCTTTTAAGCCTGAGATAATCGTCATGGACGAAGCCACTGCTTCCATAGACCCGCAGACAGAAGCCCGGATTCAACGCAGCATGAAGAAAGTGCTGAGTGGCAAGACAGCTGTTATTGTGGCTCATAGGCTTACTTCCATTCTTGATGCAGACGAGATTCTCTTCTTCAAGGATGGAGAGATTATCGATAGAGGTAGACATCAGGAACTGATGCAAAGCTCCAAGGAATACCATAAGCTGGTGGAACTCCAGATCCTGGCCGGAGAAGAAGAAAGTGAATAAGAACATCAAATGGATCTACAAGCAATGGGTGGTGCAGAAATGGTTCGTGCTCATTATGATAGTATTCACTCTAGTTTCTTCAGGCATCTCGATAGCTTTCCCCATGGTCTTCAAACGCTTGATAGACATGCTAAGAGCCCTTCCTGCTCCGGAGATATTGAAGCTTGATCCAAGCCAGTACAACGACGCCATGCGACAGATAAAGGACGTGCTTTGGATCTTCATTGCAGTAGGATCAGCTCAGCTTATCACTGGCTTCTATCCTTCATTTAGGGCACTTGTAAACCTAAGATTCGAGCACAGCCTGCGCCTTTTTTACTTCAAGTACATCTGCAAGAAGGACTACCGCTTCTTTCAGAAGTACCGCACAGGTGACATTGTGACCAGGCTTACGGACGACCTCTCTGAGTTCCCGAAGATAAGTTGGTTCCTCTGTTCCGGTATCTTCAGGGCATTCAATTCCTTCAGCCTTATCCTGTTCAGCATGGCTGTAATGTTCAGCCTCAACTGGAAACTTACGCTCTTTTCCATTGCTCCGCTGCCTCTGATGATGATAGTCTTCTATGTCACTTCGGATAAGCTCTACAAGAACTTCGAGCGTAACCAGCAAGCCATCAGCAATATCAATTCCCAATTGGAGATGAGCTTCTCAGGGATCAGAATAGTTAAAGCCTTTGTTTCAGAAGAGAAGTATAACAGATTCTTCGATATAGCGTTGGCAAAACGCTTCAAGACAGAGATGAGCGTCGTGAAGCTCAATGCTATCCTGCACCTTATCTACGAATATATTGACTACTTTGCTCAGATTGCAGTGATTCTCTTTGGTGGCTACATGGCTGTGAAAGGAGAGATCACTGTTGGTACGTTCTTCTTGTTTTACACTTACCTGAGCATGATGATCTATCCGCTCCTGGACCTGCCCCAGCTCTTTGTTTCAGGGAAGCAAGCCTTCGTGAATATCGATCGTCTGGAAGAAATGAAAGACTTTCCCACCTACAATCATGACAGCTCAGAAGGGCATGAGATTAAGAGCTTTGAAAGCCTTAGTTTTGAAGAGGTTAGCTGTCGTTACTCCGAAAAGACAGAAGCTGTAATAAAAGAGTGCAGTTTTACCTTGAAGAGAGGGGAGAAGCTTCTGATTTTGGGAGCCACAGGAGCAGGAAAATCCACTCTTGCCCACATGATTGCCGGGCTTGTTCCACCCACCCAGGGAAGCATACTGGTGAACGGCAACAAAATTGAAAGTCTGAACATGGCAAGTTTCAGAGATTTACTGGGCTTTGTGCCTCAGGAACCAGTGCTGTTTGGCGGAACGATCAAGCATAACATCCGTTTTGTGACCAAAGAGACTACGGAGGAAGACTATCAGAAAGCCGTTGGCACAGCCCAGCTTGCTTCAGAGATTAGGGATTTTCCGGATCAGGATAACACCGTGGTAGGCTCCAGGGGACTGGGTGTTTCCGGTGGTCAGAAGCAGAGAATAACGGTTGCCAGAGCGCTAATCAAACAACCCGAGCTACTAATTCTGGATGATATCACTGCCTCTCTCGATGCAGAGAATGAAGAGAAACTATGGCAGGATATCAACAAGTTTTATCCCGGCATCTCTGCCATAGTTATCTCTCACAGGCTATCCACTTTGCGTTATGTGGACAGCGTTTTATACATAGATTCAGAGGGTAAATGCCACAAGGGCAGTCATGAGGAACTGGTCTTCCAAAATCAGGATTACCACGACTTCCTGCATGAACATCTCAAGAAGTAATCAGCGACTGAGATCGACTTTATCATCCAAGCTTTGAACGAAAGCCGTCACCAAGTTCACTGCATTATCCAGATCACTTAGTGAGATCAACTCATTAGGAGAGTGCATATAGCGATTTGGTATGGAAAGCACCATGGTTGCCACACCTTTCCGATTTGCATGGATTGCATCGGCATCCGTTCCTGTTCTGCCACCGGCAATCTCGATCTGAAGCGGTATCTTATGTTTGGCTGCCAAATCTATCAAGAGCTGATTCAACTTCGGATGCACCATCGCTCCCAGGGTCAGAACTGGTCCTTTCCCCAAAGCCACATCTCCATAAACTCTCTTATCTGCACCAGGGATATCTGATGTGAAGGTAACGTCCACGGCAATGGCAATATCTGGTTCGACCTGATAAGCACTTGTCGAAGCACCTTTCATCGTGGTCTCTTCCCCAACTGAGGAAACAGCATAGTAGTTTGCCTTGTGTTTCTTCTTGGAGAGAGCTTCCATCACTGCAGCAGCGACATAGACACCGGCCTTGTTGTCTGTGGCTTTGGTCATGATTCTATCTTCAGAAAGCATCACAATTTCGTTGCTGAAGGTAATGATATCACCAATAGAGACCTTACTGAGCGCTTCTTCTTTATTGGCTGCACCAATGTCGATCCAGAGGTCTTCCAGCTTTAGCTTTGGACTATCGTCTCCTCCCCGGAGCATGTGCACAGGTTTCTTGCCGATCACACTCTTTATGATTCTACCATTATGATGGATATCGAGCCTGAGCCCGGGAAGCAGATTCACATCAAATCCACCCAGAGTCTTGACGTAAACATAACCGCTTTCATCGATGTAGTTCACAATCATCCCGATCTCATCAGCATGACCCACTACCATCACTTTCAGCTTCCCGCTGCCTTTCTTGTGGGCAATGAGGTTGCCATTAGGATCCTGGATAATACTATCCGCATAGGGTGTTAGATAATTTTTAACAAGTTCCTGAGCCGGGCTTTCAAAGCCGGAAGGACTGGGAGTGGAAACAAGATCACGGAAGAAACTGAGATTCTTTTCTGTAATCATGATGATTCCTAGCAGTTGTTGGCAGTTTCAGCAGCAAAGGGATTGATCTTCTTCTTTGGTACTGGCTGTTCATGAGGGATGATACAGAGGAATTTTAGAGTATCTTCACCAACGTTCTTAAAAGCGTGTTTCATGCCAGGATCCACATATATTATATCGTCCGTGCCAAAGGGCAGATCGCCTCTTTCGGTGAGCAGCATTCCGGAGCCAGACAGGCAAAATATCTCATGCTCCCAGGGGTGTTCATGATAGGGTGTCTGGCCTTGGGGATCCACTTCAAAGAGTCTGAGAGCAAAATTTGGAGCTCCGTCTTTCTGAGCAATGAGCCAGCGGATTTTTGCCCCCACCGCACCTTCGGCCTGAACGGGTTCAAGCTCGACGTCGTAGGCATTCATTAATTTCATTAGAACCTCCTAATAAGGATTTGGATTTTACAGATAATATAGGTGTCACGGCTGCTTTTGCAAGGTTCGAGTCACGATGTTCACAGGTTGGACCTCGACTCCAGCCAGGTTGTCCCAATCACCGTTGAGACTGCATTAAAAACCGTAAGTGTCTAGGTATCATTCGAATTGCTCCCCTATTTAGTGGATTATCTATAACTTGCTATAGGATAAGAGTTTCCTTAGCTTTCACTAAAGAATCGCTAAGGGATCGCTAAGGAATTGCTAAAGGATTGAATTAGGGACAAACAGGCTCGAGATGTGGTGGAAGGGTGGGGAGCTGGAGTATGGGCTGTCCAATCTCTACCCAGAACCCAGTGATCAGGAACCTGTTTTTTCTTCAGTCTTGTTGAGCAGTTCGGTCAAGCTTTGCAGCTCTTCCCGGACCAGCTTTTGGCCTTTCTCGTCGCCCAGATAGATCCGGAGTTCCAGAATCCTTTGGAAGCAGGTAATGGCCTCTGGGTAAACTTCTTTGTGCTTGGCGATATTACCCAGATTACCCAAAGCTTTGATCAGCTCCAGTTTATCGTTCATGGCCTCAGCCAGCTCAAGTTTCTTTTTGAGATAGGGTATGGCTTCTTCGTTTCTGGATTGTTTGATAAAAATGTAGCCCAGATTGCCCAAGGCGATGGATTCTTCCTTCATGAGGCGATTGGTCTGAGCGATGTTCAGGCTCTCAATCATGGCTTGTTCGGCTGCAGCATAATCACCTTCTTCCAGATTGATCAATCCCAAGTTGGAGAGTGCCTTGGCTTGTCTCTGAGCATCTGAGAGCTCTGCTGCCAGTTCCAGTCCGGTTCTTTGCAGCTCTTTGGCTTTGGCATTATCTTTGGTTTGGAAGTACCAATTTCCCAAGTTGCCGCTGGCAATGCAGAGTAAACGTTTATCGTTGAGCTCCACGGCTATTTCGTGTGAACTACTGAGTTCTTTGAAGGCAGCATCGATATCACCCTTGTAGAAGGCTGCAATCCCCAGAAAGCGATGTGCTTCAAAGGCAAGCTCGCGACAGTATGAAGAGACGCAAGTCTGAAGGATGGCTTCCACTTCGGGTATGGAATCCTTCCAGTTACCTGTCATCCACTGAATCTCAGCAATGCGGAATCTGGTTTCCAGCCGTCTTTGCATCTCGTTCGTTGGAAGGATTGCCAGTATCTGCCCATAGAGTTGCAGGGCTTGTTTATTGTTGTATATCTTACTGGCGTAATCTGCGGCTTTCTGCAGGTAGAAGAGGGCTTTATCACGCACATCTGCCTTGGAATAATGCTCTGCCAGAGTGAAGATAAACTCATCGATCCGATCAGCAAAGATTTCTTCGATGGCTTCACCGGTGAGCTGATGGAGCATCTTACGGTTTTCTACCAAGAGAGTTTGATATGCCACTTCGCGAGTAGTGATATGCTTGAAATAATAGCTTTGGAACTCGAAATCCAGCATTCTTAGAATGATGGCCTGATCCTCCAGTTCGGAGAGAGTGGCATCAATATCCAGTGGGTCACGTAGACGATTTTCTACTCGGCGGAGGATCTCCACAAAGAACTCGTTGCCTATCACCGCAGCCTTATAGAGTAGCATACGAAGCGGAACGGAAAGCTTATCCAATCTTGTAAGGATCAAGGTGTGGAGGTTGACCGGAACGGGGAAATCCTTGAGCTGGTCTTTGGGAAGTTCGTCGATGTAGTTACACCATTCCTCCAGGAAGAAGGGATTACCTTCGGAGAGACGGATCACAGTCTCAAGGTTCTCTGGGCTGAGGTTAAGTTCTCCGGTGAACTCTCTGATCAGGTCTTCAATGTGTTGACGTGATAGTGGCAAGAGACTGATTTCGTGGTGATCCACCAGCAGGCTGATGAAGGCAGGAACGGTGTAATCCGGCCTATGCATCAGAATGAGCAAGAGCTTGTTGAGGCGGGCATCACGAGAGATGGTGTTTAGCAAGTTTTCCAGCACCTTGGAGGATGCTTCATCTATCCAGTGCAGATCATCCAAGATCAGAACCATAGTGTGATCGGGAGTGGACTTGAGCTTGATATATTCCACCATAAAGCTTTCTATGGAGCGGGACAGATGGCTCAGGAGGTCTGGCCCGGTCTGCTTCAGACGGTCGTCCTGATAGCGTATATCCAGAAGGTAGCCAACGAGGGGTCTAACGTCATCGAGAGCGTCTTTGTCCTTGTTTGGCGAGGAATCCAGGAGCTTGGCGTAGGCTTCTTCAAACTTCTTCAGCTTGGTCTGGTTAGGCTCATTTATACTTATTCTAAAGAGGTTTTCAAACATGCTGCTGAAGAGATTGAGGGGAGAGGGGATAACCGCGCTGCAAGCGCCGTGAAGCACGTTGATATCATCTGCGTGAGCGGATTCAAATTCATAGATCAGCCTGGTCTTGCCTAAGCCAGCTTCGCCTTTGACGGAAACGCAGATGGCTCTCTCGCTATGCTCGGTTTGAGCTTTCTTTAGGAGGGATTCCAGCTTGGCTTGTTCCTCTTCTCTGCCTACATAACGGATCTTCTGGTTTCTTCTGTGCAGGGAAGCGTCCAGCTTGGGACCTTTTACGACCCAGGACTCTATGGGTTCGGAGAAGCCTTTGACCGTGACAGGACCCACATAGTCAAACTCGAAGATTCTCTCCACAAGCTTTTTGGTGGATTGTGGCATCATGATCTCATTGACGGGGGCATTGGATTCCATGCGGGAGGCAAGATTGACTTCCGGGCCATAGACTGTAAATTCATCTCCTCTGTCCTGACCGATCTTGCCAACGCTCACCAAACCGCTGTTGATACCTATCCGGAGCCCCAGGCTCAGGTTTTCAAAGCCAGGTTGGCGGGACAGCAGAGTGTTATAGAGCTGCAATTGCTGTTGCATCTTGATAGCAGCGTGGATGGAGCGTTCAGTATCCTGCTCGCTGGCTTTCTTGGCTCCAAAGAGAGCCATGATGCCATCACCCATATACTTATCCACCACACCGCCGTAGAAGACGATGCAGCGGGTAAAAATCTTCATGATTTCGTCCATCTTCTTGTGGATGGTTTCGGCATCAAAAAGGTTGGAGATGCTGCTGAAGCCCTTTATATCTGCAAACAAAACTGCGACTTCGCGAAGCTCTCCTTCGCGGAGCTCAAGTTTTTGAGCGCTCTGTTCTTCCTCCACATCCAGAGAAAAGAAATCTGCACCAAAGACAAAGTCATTATCAATCATACAGTACCAAGCAATCTTTACTTAGGGCTTGTGTCAAGCCTGAATTATGCTTCAGTTCCAAAAGAGGTTGTATACAACTCTTCCAAAGAGGAGTATCAAGGCCAGAACAAATATCTCCTTGATGATCTTGTTGCCTTTTAGCACCACCAGTCTTGAACCCAGCAAGTTGCCAGCTATGCCGCAGGCGGCACCGGGAATGGCAAGCGGCATGTAAACCTGTCCTGCTACCCAGAATGTGGCTAAGGCAGCGATGTTTGAAGCCAGATTGACCAGCTTGGTGTTGCCATTAGCCTTCATAAAGTCGTAATGAAGAAGTACAGAATAGAGGATGATCAAAAAGGTTCCGGTTCCTGGACCAAAAAAGCCGTCATAGAAGCCAATCAGCAAGCCAATCACTGCTCCCACGGACATGCGAAAGCCCAGCTTGATGCTGAGGCTGTTATCTACCAATCCCAGGCGTTTGTTGATGAGTGTGAGAACTGCTAGGGCCGGCACAAGAAACAGTAGCAGATAGTTCAGGAATGCTGCAGATACTCTCAGGGCAATGCTGGCACCCAGCCAGGAACCCAAGAGAGCAAAGCCGGCACTGATTGCAGCGACTGGGAGGTCGATAATTTTGGCTCTGAGATAGGTGAGCGTGGAGAAGATGGTGCCAAAACAAGATGAGAACTTGTTTGTGGCAAGAGCTGTGTGAGGAGGTATTCCCACCGACCAGTATGCCGGCAGCGAGATCAATCCACCGCCTCCGGCGATTGAATCTATCAAGCCAGCTAGAAAAACAAAGAAAAGGACTAAGATATAGTCCAAGCTACTCAGGTTCAGGATGATGTCACTCATAATTCTGCTTTAAATTCCAATTTCATTGTGTGTCTTGCGTTTTGTTCGGGGTAGAGATTGCCAGTATAATCCAAGCTCACCGAGCTGAAGCTGTTAACTCTGTATATTGCCTTCAGGTTCCAGGTGCTGCTGAAGCCATCTCGCTTTTCGGGTAGGAAGTTCAGATAGTCAGAACCGCTTCTATCGTTGTAACGGAAGCCCAATCTGCTACTGAAGCGGTACTTTTGCTGATATACGGTGCGGAGATTTCCTGTGAGGGAGAGGCTGTTCATTTCATAGTTGCTATCACCAGTTTCGTTCTTTCCAAGTTCCAGACTATAATCCAGATTGAGATCCAGAGCTGTCTGGGGGTTGTAATTCTTTTGCCATATGAGGCTGAAGCTGTCTCTTTGGATACTGGATTGATAACGGCTGTCTTCCTCAGAGTTATTGATGTACTTAAGATTGATGTTACTGGCAAAGAAGGACTTGAATTCCAGTGCCAGGCTTTGGTTTTGCATGAAAGACCTGTACATGTCCTGATACCTTCTGTCCAGACTCCTGTCTATATCCCAAGCCAGGTTCAGGTTAATTCGGCTGCTCCACAAGTCCACCCATAGATTCTGAATGAAGCTCTGTCTTCCGTAGATAGTCTGTTCGGGGTCAAAAACGTGTCCAGGCATGAAGAGATAGGTCTTCAGATTGTTTCGTCTCTCGGTTATCTCAAGAGCATTCAAGCTGATATCCGAGCTGAAACGACGAAAGATATCGTCTTGGAAGATCAGTCCGGGTCTGAGGAAGGCAGAGGCGGAAGCAGTGATCTCAGAGCTGGTTATTCCTTGGTCACTGGTGATGTAAGTGTAGTCATAGTCTCCGTTCGAGACCACTACACCCGTGCTGTCATATAGCCCCAAGCCTACTCCCACATACTCCAGTTCCCTGATCCTGGGAAAGAACTCTGTTTGGTTCAACTGATATTGAGCAGTGAGATTAAGAGCGTTCTTCCACCAGCTGTGTGTGGATCTGAAACGTGCTAGATCGTAGTAGGAGCGGGGGGATTCAGTATCTGTTTTCCTGATCTCTCTATGAGTGTAATCTATATCCAAGTTGTTGTTTGTGCTGTTGAAGACTTGTTTGAGAGTAAGAGTGGAACTGCTGTTGAGCTTATCCCAGTTCTCGCTTTTGAGCAATGCTTGATCAGCAGTATAAGAGGCACTGCTTCTCAGACCTTTTTCACTTGAATAAGCAAGCACGGGGTTTAGCTTCCAGTAGGCTGTTCCCGGTAGGTTGAGGTTTGTTTCACCTTCATGAAGTAAAGCATTGAGTAAGGCTTCCATTCTCAGGTTAAAGCTTCCTACGTTCCATTGGCTATTCAGAGTGGAGTAATACAAATTGCTATCCGGTGTGAGAGGGTCATTGTCTTCATGACTGGCGAAAGTAGCATTGAGACTGGTCTGAGGCACAATCCCCCAAGCACTGTTTGTTCCGCTGTATCTTATGCTCCGAGTGCTTTGTGCAGGATATGATCTGGTCTGGAAGCTTAAGCTTTGTCTCCAGCCTGCCCCAATCTGGATTCCAAGCCTGGCAGTGATTTGTTCACGTGAGAGTGAATCAGGCAGCGCAACCTGACTCAGATCTTGTTGCTGTCCAGGATCTTCAACCTGAGCGAACAAATAGCTGTTCTCCAGCCTGTTTTCGTATTCCAACTGTAGTTCGGGACGTATGGACCCGGTATCGGGTCTCCAGGTTCCACTTATATTGTAGATAAGGCTTCTGTTATCGTTATCCTGATCCTCCGAGAGAGTGTTCTCGTCATTGGAAGTATATATGGCTTCAGCACCCAAGGATACGGAATTGCCTTCATAATGAATTCCTGTGTTTAGATTGGTGCGACGTACCGGAGCTATCAAACGTTTCTGAGGCATCCACGACCCCATACCCTGTCCACGATAAACATACTTTCCACTGGAGAACTGCTCATAATCTCCCAATCCATAGCCCACATAGCTAAAGATCAGGTTATAGGTTGCCAAGCTGTCTCCGGCTGCATATACATAGTACAGAATTCCATCACCTGTTACTGCCAGCCTGTAGAGCCCTGCTCCTGCCTCTACTTCGTAGATGCCATTGCCCCAAACGGTGTTATCTCCAGCCTCAGCAAGTGCATCCAGATCAGAGGGAGTGAAATCCCCACCCAAAGGAACGGCAGAATCATCTGCCTGATGGATAAGATTCTGGTTCACATAGAGTTTGGGACTAAAGTCGTACCTGAAAGAATTATAGAACATGTTCTGCTTATAGTTTTCATCCGAATACTGGTAGTAGGCTAAGACGTTATTCGATGAACTCACCATAGACAAGAACATCACGGTACCTTCGTTGTAGTCTATTGTGTAATCGTTTCCGCGCTCCAGTAGTCTCCCATCCAGATAGATTCTTTCACTTCCTGCCACGACTTTGTAACTGCTCTGGTAACCATCGGCATTCAGGTAATATGGCCCCAGCTTACCTTCAATAATATCAAGAACCAAGGATACATTCTTACCCGTAGCAGCAGAATAACCGGCCTCCAGCTTGAAGCTTCCACTGTAGGCAGCTTTCAAACCTTCAAAACTGGTTGTATAGGTCAGATACTTGCTGGTTTGGCTCTGCCAGGAGAGATCGCCCATGGAGATTTCATACTTGGGACCAAAGACTTTGATGAAAACCTTATCCAGACTACTCAATTCTCTGGAATCTCCTTCCGGACTCAGTTTCGATTGGCTGTCAGAGAGCTGTGCCAGGATCTGAACGTTTTGTGCCAAGCTGCCGCTAAGGTTTACAAAAAGTGATTGTTTCAGATCAAAAGCCGCGTCATCAGAAAAGCTAAGAGCAAATATCTTTGAACCTCTCAGCTCGAGGTTGTTATCAGGATTGAGTAATGGACGGCGGGCGTTGATCTCCGGAAGACTATCGTTGCCAATATAAGCTTCATAAAAGCTGATTCGTTGCTTAAATCGAGATGGCAAACTGAGGTATCTTATCCGGATATAACGGCCATCCAGAGGTCTAAGCAAAGTGAGTCTTCCGGTCGTATAATCCAGCATGTAGTCTATATCCCGCTGCAAAGTTCCCTGCTCGCTCTCGATTGTTTCAGAATTTATAATGAGCCTGTCATCGGCAAGGGTATAACCAAGAATGCCGGGAGCCAGCTCAATTTCCTCTGTGTGGATGTATTCCAGAGCAAGAACGCCAGAAACCAAGCTCTGGAGTATAACACTTATCAGAAGAATCTTACTGAGCTTCAAACTACAACTTGTGGATTACGTAGGTTACTACTCCCCAAATCTGGAAATCATCGGAGCTTTGGATACCGACCGGTTCAAACTCATCATTCTCCGGCACTAGCCAATAGCCATCATCCGTGATATGCAGCCTCTTCACCGTAAACTCGCCATTCAATATTGCAATAACTACTTTCTTATGAGTAGCCTCCAAGGCTTTATCAACGACCAGCAGATCATCCGGGAATATCCCCGCATTGATCATGGAAAAGCCAGCAGCCTTCACAAAATAGGTGGAAGGCTTATGCTGGATCAAATAGACATTCAGATCAAGAACTCCCTCAATATAATCTGTGGCAGGAGAGGGAAATCCGGCAGGAATAGAGGTGCCAATCAGAGGTCTGAGCACCTTGGTCTCTGGATTAAAGCCATAGATGCCTTGGATGGAGCCATCGGTCTTGATCTTTTTCATACGCCTCTTATGAACAAGCCAGTCCCGCCTCGGCAGGACTGGCTTTGCTTAACTATAAAGATTTAGCCTCTTCTTCTGGCAATAGCGTTAAGAAGGTTTGTGGCGTTTGTGCCATGACGGGCATCGTTGCGAATGAGTTCCAGATCAGCTCTGGCTTCATTGAAACGATTGCTTCTATAATAGGCATTGCCGCGCAGCAGCAGAGCGTCTGCATTACGGGCATTTCCACGCAGAGCCATGGTGGCAAAGCTGATGACTTTGGCCCAATTTGAGCGTCCATTATAATAGCTGGCAACAGCCAGAGCTATCTGAGGATCTTCTTCGATCAAGAGAGCTTTCTCAAAGTATTCAATCATCTTGGCATTGTTGTTCAGATTGCGGTAGTTATCTCCCATCAGCCTGTAACAAATCAGCAGTTCTTCCTGAGAAGGATTGGTTTCGATGTAGCGGGCAAGGATATCGTTTGAATTTGCCCACTGTGAAGTGCTGCGGTAAAAATTGGCCAAGGATCTGTAAGTGTTTCCATCAGCACGGATTTCAAGAGCTCTTTGATAATAGTTCTGAGCCTCAGTGTTGTTTCCGGATTCAGCATACTTTCCTGCCAGCATGAGGTAGGCATTGGCGTCGTTTGAAGCTTCTGCATAATCACGAAGAACTCTGAAGGCGCGTTCTGTATCTCTGATATCGTTATTAAGAACCATAAACTTAGAGTTCAGGACATCGGCGTTATTGGGATCTCCAGCCAAAATGCGATCATAATAGGTAACGGCAGCCTCATAGTTTCCGGCAGTTCTGTTTACCAAGGCAAGGTTGCCATAGAGCTGAACCTTATTCTGCTGCAGAGTTTCGGCTTCGATTGTGATGGGATTGGTAATGCCATCATAAACTCCCAGTGCAGCTTCATAATGTTCAATAGCTTCTGGGAAGATCTGTGCTTCATAGCTCTCATTGGCCATCCGAATCTGAGTTGTAGCGATGTTGAGCTGCATCTTCTCAATCTTGTGGTTAACGGAGTCAATCTCAGTGGCAACGGCAGAGGCCTCTGTAAAAGTGGCCAGAGCGGAGTTGAATTGATTTAAGGCGTTTTGATAATCTTCAGCATCAAAGGCATCCAAGGCACTATCAGCATAGGCTTGGGCAATAATCATCGGGCTCACAGGAGCCTCAACCACGACGGGAGTTTGGGATGCGTTGCTGCAGGCACTGATCAAGCTTAAAAAAACCAGGGTCGCAAGCAGCAGGTAACTATGTTTAATCATTATATCCTCCACATATTCTTATGCTAAAGACTAAAGGCTCAAGGGCTGGATTTTGTCAATTGAAAAGAGTTTTTTAGTTTTTTTTCAAGTGCTTGTAGAACTTTTAATATACGACAGAAATGCGCTATAAAATGTATTCAGGCATAATGATACACGGTTATAGTATTGCAAGTCTGTCCTGAGATGCCTTTAATAATCGCAAAGAAGCTGTTTTTTTTTGTTGACAGGATGTACAGCTCCGATTTTACTTCAAAACAAATATCTCGAACTCTTTTGAGTACTTAGTAAAGGAGGTAAAATGAGCAGAGATGAATTGATTAAGAAAATCGCTGGAGATGCCGGGATTTCACAGAAATTAGCCGGTGCCGCACTCGCAGCCGTCCTTGAGGGCATTACAGAGGCTCTCAAAAAGGGCGAGAAAGTTACTTTGGTTGGTTTTGGTTCTTTTAGCGTTGCCAAACGCAAAGCCCGTAAGGGTATCAACCCCAAAACCAAAGCAGCTTTGAAGATTCCAGCCCGCAAAGTTCCCGTATTTAAAGCTGGCAAGAGACTCAAAGAAGCTGTCAAGAAATAACCCATTTATTAAGCTAAGAGCAGGTGACCGCAAGGAGCCTGCTCTTTCTTTTTGCTTATGATATTATCCCACAATTGCTTACTATCCAATCTCTTCCTTATTCGGTTTTATTGATGTAAATTACAATAGGATAAGCGATTCATTAGCTTTCGCTAAAGGATCGTTAAAGCATCGCTAAGGAATAACTAATGAATCCTCTGGGGGAGGAGAAGGAGGAAAGTTGTTGACTAAAAATCGTCGTTTCGATTTGCTGATTCTAAAGAAAAAATACGTTTCAATGGGGTGAAAGATGAGATTATCAATAGATAAGAAGGATTTGAACCAACATATCCAACACTTGGCTTCAATCGTGCCCAGCAAAGCCACCAATCCAATTCTCACTAATTATCATATAGTTGCCAGCACAGAGACGAACAACATTCAAATCACGGCTACAGACCTGAACATCACCGTGATTGTGAGTTTCCCTGCTTCGATCAGTGAGGGTGGAACAATTGCAGTTTCGGCAAGGCACTTCAATGAAATTATTGCAAGCATGCCGGACGATGTATTGCAACTTTGGACCAATGAAGACTTGCTTCTGATTCAATGTGGGAAGATCGATTTCAAGCTATTGTGTGCAGATCATTCTC
>JAZHDE010000037.1:0-7588 GCA_036584515.1 Candidatus Cloacimonadota bacterium
TGCGGATCACTTCGATTTCTCCACCTTTACCGATGAAATCTTTGTAGAATAAAAGTATTTTGCCGATACCTGTAGAACTGATATTGCGGCATTCAAACAAGTCTAGCTCAAGCAAATTGGCATCGGACTGATACACCTCAGCCAGTTTCTCTTGCAACAGATGGGCATTTTCGCTATTCAGTATGCCATCAATCTTGATGTTGGCGACTTTGTTCTCGATCTTTAGCTCAATATTCATAGTGAACTCCTTAAAATCATCTCTAATACAAACTAAGGCTGCCGGACTATTTCTGTCAAGCAGATTAATCCGAATAACCTCGAATCCTCTTTAATACTGCATTCTGTACGTTCATTGGACATATCTCATAGGCCTTGAATTCCAGCGTGTAAATCGCTCTGCCCTGGCTGATTGAACGGATTCTGGTGGCATATCCAAAGAGTTCAGAGAGCGGCACGTCTGCCACAAGTTCCTGCTGAATCTCGGTATGGCGTCTCATCACCTCAATCCTGCCCCGTTTTGCGTTGATATCGGAAATGATGTCTCCCACAAACTCGTCGGGAGTGATGACCGTGAGCAGCATAATCGGCTCCATAATCACAGCATCTGCAGAACGGAGGCCCTTACCAATGGCCATGGACGTGGAGATACGGAAAGCAAGCTCATTTGAATCCACGGGATTGTAAGAACCATCAATCAGTTCAATCCGTACCCGTTCCATAGCCCCACTGATCAGCGGACCATCATTCAAAGCGTTCAAAGCCGCTTCCTCGATAGCCTTCCAATACTCCTGGGGAATCTGCTCTGGATTCAAAGAATTCACGAACATATTCTTAGCTTCGTCAGAGAGTTCAGAGGCTTGCAGGGGAGAAAGCCGAAACTTCACCTGGGCAAAATTGCCCTTGCCATTCATGTCCCGCACAAAGGTCTCTTCCACCAAGACTTCCCTGGATATCGTCTCTTTGTAAGATACTTGAGGATTGCCGACATTTGCCGCCACATTGAATTCCCGCTTGAGACGATCCACAATGATATCCAGATGCAGCTCACCCATCCCTGAGATGAGGGTCTGACCTGAGTCTTTATCAATATGAACTTTAAAAGTAGGGTCTTCTTCTTCCAGACGTGCCAAAGCTTCTTTCAAGCTATCCTGATCTGCTTTGGTCTTTGGTTCGATGGCAATAGAGATCACAGAATCAGGGAAATGCATTTTACTGAGATGAACCTCTGTCTTACCGTCAGTTATTGTGTCTCCGGTAATGAGAAAGCGAGAACCGACTATGGCTCCGATATCTCCGGCATGCAGGTTGTCCAGATCGACTTTCTTGCTTGCCATCATGGAAAGCATGCGAGAGACTCTTTCCCGCTTGCCATTGGTTTGATTTATAAAGCTTTCGCCTTTCTTCAGAATCCCAGAATAAACGCGCACGTAAACAAGCTTGCCCACATACTTATCCACCTGAACCTTAAATGCCATTGCCACAAAAGGATCAGCCGTATCTGAATGGATCAGGATGGAATTCCCGGTGTCCGGTTCCACACCTTCGATGGGGGGAATATCCAGAGGAGAAGGCATATAGTCGCAGATTGCATCCAAGAGGGGCTGAACACCCCTGTTCTTCAAAGAACTACCACATAGTACGGGGATAAGCTTCTCGGTCACTGTTCCTTTCCGGATGGCTCTCTTGACTATTTCTTCCGGTACTATCTCCCCTTCCAGAAAGAGCATCATCAGTTCATCATCATACTCGGAAATGGCTTCCAGCAGTGTTTCCCTGCGTTCTTTGGCTTCTTCCAGCAGATTCTGCGGGATGGGAGCAGCCTTGACCTCCTGACCGTAGGTAAGGGGATCAAACTCCCAAGCCTTCATGGTAACAAGATCTATCACACCCTGGAAATTATCCTCTCTGCCGATGGGCATATTGATCGGGACGGCATTGGGACTGAGCCGCTCGTGAATCATCTGAATCACACGGTCAAAATCCGCACCGGTTCTATCCATCTTGTTGATATAAGCCATTCTGGGGATGTGATATCGATCCGCCTGATGCCATACGGTTTCAGATTGAGGTTCCACGCCACCTACTGCGCAGAAGACGCCAATAGCCCCATCCAGCACTCTCAGGCTACGCTCCACCTCAGCAGTAAAATCCACATGGCCGGGAGTATCTATGATATTGATCTTATGTTCATTCCAAAAGCAGGACACAGTGGCTGATGTGATGGTTATACCTCTTTCGCGTTCCTGCTCCATCCAGTCCGTGAAGGCATTGCCGTCGTGGACTTCTCCCATCTTATGTAAGAATCCTGTGTAGAAGAGTATCCTTTCTGTCGTTGTTGTCTTCCCGGCATCAATATGGGCCATGATGCCGATGTTTCTGATTCTTTCCAGTTTACTGTCTGGGTCACCTTTCATGATAAGCTTTTCCTTTGCTTTGCTGGGGGCTGTTATCTTTTATATTGTTTTACTGTCCCAAGTCCAGGACAAGTCTTCCAAACATCCAATTGGTGCATTATTTCAGGCAGCAGTTCTTTGTCCACAAAAAAAACAGTACCCAATGCCTGAAGTACTGATAAAATCAGTTTTCTCTGCACTCCCAAAAGAAGGTCTCTCTCATAACTCCCTCAGACGGTTCATTTGCCCTCCTTTAGCGATTCTTTAGCAATTCTTTAGTGATTCTTTAGAGAAAGCTAAGGAAAGGCTTATTCTATAGTATGTTATGAGTACAGTACTTAGTGAGATGATAAAAGGTGAGAATCAAGGATGGTCGATGAGAGACTGAACTGCCATAACCACAGGCAGTTCACCTTGCTCGACCCCTTGGCGGATCTTGTCCACCAGCAGCTTCTTTCCCGGATCACTGAAGAATTTTGCCAGCACGGCTTCTGTGAGAAGGGTATCAAACCAATTGGAGATCTGTTGTTTACGTCTGGCGGCAAACTGACCACTGTGGGTAGTGTCTTCCCTGAATTTCTGGATCATTTCCCAGACTTCCGGGATGCCAGCCCCAGTGAGAGCAGAACAGGTGAGCGCTTCAGTTTTCCAGCCGGGAGTGATGGGTCGCAGATAGTGCAAAACATTGGAGAGTTCGACCTTGGTCTGCTCGGCTCGTAGCTGGTTTGCACCATCGGCTTTGTTCACCAGAATCAGATCCGCCAATTCCATAATCCCTTTCTTGATGCCCTGGAGCTCATCTCCAGCGCCGGATATCTGCAGCAGCAGGAAGAAATCTACCATCGAACGAACGGTGGTTTCGGATTGTCCCACGCCTACAGTCTCGACCAATACGACATCGTATCCCGCTGCTTCGCAGAGGATAATGCTTTCTCTGGTCTTTCTGGCGACACCACCCAGAACTCCTCCACTGGGAGAAGGCCGGATAAAGCTCTCGGGCAAACATGAGAGCTTCTCCATCCGGGTTTTATCTCCCAAAATGCTGCCTTTGGAGAGGCTGGAGGAAGGGTCAATGGCAAGCACTGCCACCTTGAATCCCTGCCCTATCAGCCAGGTGCCAAATGCTTCTATGAAGGTGCTCTTCCCCGCTCCGGGAGTACCTGTGATAGCGATGCGAATGGATGATCCGGAGTAAGGCAGGAGCCGCTTTATCAGCTCCTGACCTTGTCCGAAATGCTTGTTTGAATTGCTTTCTATCAGAGTTATGGCCTTGGAAAGCAGAGTCCGGTTACCTTCCCGTACGCCACTGCAGAGCATATCCAGATCGTAAGATTTGCCTGCTCTGTAGTGACTTATAGGTTTTGCAGCAGCTTCTGAGGCTGGCATTACCAGGCTGGCAAATTCACTGCCTGCGTTTTTCGGAGTCCATTCCGGTTTTCTGCTCTTCACGTCTATCAGGCCTCGATTCCGTACTTTTTGAAGAGTTCTTCCATGATCTTGGTAGCAGCTTTGGGAAGCTGGGTACCAGGCCCAAAGATGGCCGTGGCACCGTGTTCATAAAGGAATTCATAATCCTGGGCAGGAATCACTCCTCCCACTATTACCATAATATCTTCACGACCCAGCTTGCTGAGTTCTTCAACCAAAGTGGGTAGAAGCACCTTATGACCTGCGGCCAGAGAACTCATGCCAATCACATGCACGTCGTTTTCCACTGCCTGACGGGCAGTTTCGGCGGGAGTCTGAAACAGGGGTCCAACGTCCACGTCAAAGCCCATATCCGCATAGGCAGTAGATACTACCTTGGCTCCGCGATCGTGACCATCCTGCCCCATCTTGGCGATCATGATTCTGGGACGGCGGCCTTCTTCCTCGGCAAAACGATCGGTAAGATTGCGTACTGCTTCGATTTCATCCATATTCTTATACTCACTGCTGTAAACATTGTTGATCAGCTTGATGCTGGCTTGATGACGGCCAAAGACCTGTTCCATGGCATCGGAGATCTCACCCAAGGAGGCACGGTTGCGGGCTGCGATCACGGCAAGCTCCAGAAGGTTGCCCTCTCCGGTCCCCGCTGCTTTGGTTATGGCCTCTAAACTGGCTTTAACGGCAGCTTCGTCACGTTCTTTCTTGAGTTTGGCAAGTCTGGCAAGCTGAGCCTCGCGCACAGCACTGTTATCCACTTCCAGAATTTCCATCGGAGCTTCATGTTCCGGACGGTATTTGTTCACGCCCAGAATAGTATCTGCACCGCTGTCGATCTTAGCTTGCCGACGGGCGGAGGCTTCTTCGATCCGCATCTTGGGAAGCCCGGTCTCAATAGCTTTTGCCATGCCACCCAGCTCTTCCACTTCGCGGATATGATCCCAAGCCCTATGGAGAAGCTGATGGGTCAGGCTTTCCAGATAATAGGATCCCGCCCATGGATCTATCACTTTGCAGACATAAGTTTCATGCTGCAGGTAAAGCTGTGTATTGCGCGCAATACGGGCAGAGAAATCTGTCGGCAAAGCAATGGCTTCGTCCAACGAATTGGTGTGCAGACTTTGAGTATGGCCCATAGTGGCGGCCAAAGCTTCCAAACAGGTGCGGGTGATGTTGTTGAAAGGATCCTGCTCCGTGAGGCTCCAGCCCGAAGTCTGAGAGTGGGTTCTCAGAGCCATGGACTTGGGATTCTTGGGAGAGAAGTCCTTGATGATCTTGGACCAAAGCAGGCGTGCAGAACGAAGCTTGGCTACTTCCATGAAGTAGTTCATCCCTTCAGCCCAGAAGAAGGACAGGCGGGGTGCAAATACGTCGATATCTATCCCTGCTTTAATTCCCGTGCGAACATATTCCAGACCATCTGCTAAAGTGTATGCCATCTCCAGATCTGCCGTGGCGCCTGCTTCCTGCATATGATAGCCGGAAATGCTAATGCTATTGAACTTGGGCATAAATCTGGAAGCATAGCTGAAGATATCTGCAATGATCCTCATGGAAGCTTCAGGCGGATAGATATAGGTGTTTCTCACCATGTATTCTTTGAGGATATCGTTTTGGATGGTGCCTGCCAGTTGCTCAGGCTTCACTCCCTGCTCTTCTGCTGCAACGATGTAGAACGCCATGATGGGGAGCACTGCGCCGTTCATGGTCATGGAAACAGACATCTGATCCAGAGGAATCTGATCGAAGAGAATCTTCATATCCAGGATGGAATCAACTGCCACACCGGCTTTACCAACGTCTCCGATCACCCGTTCATGATCCGAATCGTAACCTCTATGGGTAGCAAGATCGAAGGCTATTGATAAGCCCTTCTGCCCCATGGCGAGATTTCTGCGGTAAAAGGCATTACTCTCTTCTGCAGTTGAGAAACCGGCATATTGACGGATTGTCCAAGGTCTCTGAACGTACATAGTGGGGTATGGCCCTCTCAGGAAAGGCGTGATGCCGGAGAGATAATCCACATGTTTCAGGCTATCTGTATCCTCTTTTCTATATAGAGGCTTCACTTCTATCTGTTCATTGGTCTTCCAGATCTCGGCCTTAAGTTCAGTCTTGGTGCTACTGCATGAGAAACTGGGATTGATCTTTGTAAAATCAGGTTTCATTTCTTCACCTCCATCAGGTTCACCAGTTCTGTTAGTGTTTCATAGAGATTGGCTCTGATATGGATAAAGACATCAATGCCTGCCTGCTTGTAGCTCTCCACCTGATCAGCCGGATATCCTGCCAGGATCAGAGCTTTATCGCCCAAGGCAGCACAGACATCCGGAACTACCGATAGATAGCTCTCGTCGGTACCACAGATGCAGTAGGAAGAAGCTCCACTGGCTTTGGCAGCAGCGATTGCCTCGCTGGCAGTATCGAAGAAACCGGGATTAATCACATCCAGTGAACCAGCCTGGAAGAAACCAATAGCAAAGTCCAGCCTGGGTTTACTGACAGCCAAGGAACCTACGTTCACCATGCAGACAGACATATTGCTCTGTGCCTTGTGTTCCAGGACACGGTTGCGCAGAGCTTCGATATCCATGCAGGCACGCAGCACCGGAAGAGCTCCTTCCGAGAGTCTTACAACCTGTTTCTCAGGACTCTGATACCTTGTCCTGAGGCTTACGGCTTTCTCATCGGGATTGGCATACATATTTACACCCACAAAGACGTCCTTTCGTTTATTCACAGCATCAATGCGGGCTTTGCTGACTTCTGCCAGAAGGCTGTGAACTTTTCCGGAAAGCAGGGCTTTGATCATCCCGCCCTCGGTTTCGAGCTCCTGCATCAGTTTCCAGGCAGCCTCGGAGAGTTGTCCGGTGAGGCTTTCCACATAGTAAGAGCCGGCTGCCGGATCTATAACCTTGTTCAGATGAGCTTCTTCACCCATCAGTATCTGCTGGTTGCGGGCTATCCTGCGTGAGAATTCATCAGATTGCTTGATCAGACTGTCGAAAGGATCAACCTCAAGCGAGTCTGCTCCACCCAAGACACCCGAAAAGGTCTCGGTTGAGCTGCGCAAAACGTTTGTATAAATATCAAAAGTACTCTTGTTAAAACTTGCCGTGCGGGCATGAATCCAGATCTTCTGTGCTGCATCACCACCACCAAACTCTTTGATCATCTCTGCCCAAAGCAATCTGAAAGCACGCAGCTTGGCTATCTCCATGAAGAGATTGGAGCCTAGAGACAGCTTCACCTGGAAGAGCGGGGCCACCTGTTCTATCGTGAGCCCAGATTCCAGCAATCCGTCCAGGTATCCTATGGCAGTTGATAAGGCAAAACCCAGCTCCTGCACGGCTGTGGCACCGGCACATTCGTAGCAGCGGGTGTCTATGCTGATCACGCGCATCTTGGGTGCATGCTCCAGAGCCCATTTCACTGCTTTGAGCAGATTATCCCAAGCGGGATGCAGATCCATCGGTAGGCTGCCTTTACGAGCCAGTTCGCCGGTGGGATCGAAACCGATCGAGCCTTCAAGAGACTTCAGATCAATCCCTTCCTGGCGGCAATAGATCTGAAACTGCTCAAGCAAGGCAACTTGTTCCAGATCAGCCTGTATCAAGAGCGGAGCAGCTTTCAGATCCACTCCCTTCAATATGCGACCGAAATCATGGGCAGAACCAATCACTATCCCCTGTTTCCGATCTGCGGTTTTCAGAAAGCCCGGACGGAGCGCTGTACTTCACTGCGGCGGAACTGCTGGCCAACAGCTC
>JAZHDE010000038.1:0-7597 GCA_036584515.1 Candidatus Cloacimonadota bacterium
TCATCCTGACGTGTTGTTTATCAAAGCGACAAGATGTCGCTTCCACTATCATCAGCGTTCTATCGGTATAGTGGACACGTCATCCTGACGTGTTGTTTATCAAAGCGACAAGATGTCACTTCCACTATCATCTTGCGTTCTATCGGTAGCTTCCTGAGGAGCGTCAGCAGCGCAGCTCTGATCACTGTTCACTGTTCACCGTTCACTAGTCAGATGACTAATTTCTTGACAAGATATCTATTCCAAAATTGCCTTGCCCGAGGAGTTTTATTTATATGATCGAAGTTTTAACTGAGAAATGCGTTGGTTGTGGCGCTTGCTTAAGGGCCTGTGCTTATGATGCCATCAAGCTGGAAGACAAGCTTGCGGTGATTGATCCCGATAAATGTGTCCTCTGCGGCGCTTGTGTGGAAGCTTGTCCATTCGATGCCATTTTAATCCGCAAACTGGAACAAACCAAGCTCGATAAGAGCCAATTCAAAGGCGTTTGGGTCTTTGCCGAGCAACAGCGTGGGATGATTGCCCCCGTGGTTTACGAGCTTTTGGGCAAAGGCAGAGATCTGGCAGATCAATTGGGCGAAGAGCTCACTGCCGTGCTTCTGGGTAGTGCTCTGAATGGCCTGAGTTCACAGCTCATCTCCTACGGAGCCGATCAGGTGATTGTGGTGGATGACCCTTCTCTGGCTCATTATCGGGACGAGTTTTATGCCCGTGCTCTGGCAGAGCTTTCCGAAAAATACAAGCCTTCCATCATCCTGGCCGGTGCAACTGTGACCGGCAGAAGCTTTATCCCTCGCGTCGCTGTGCAACTCGGCACGGGACTCACAGCGGATTGCACCGGGCTGGAAATTGATCCCGAGACCGGGAACCTGATGCAGACCCGTCCTGCCTTTGGCGGGAATATCATGGCGACCATTCTCACTGCCAACCACCGTCCTCAGATGGCAACCGTGCGTCACAAGGTGATGGACCCCCTCTTACCGGACGAGAAACGCAATGGCATCGTGATTCAAGAACAGATCAATTTTGATCTGGACGAGGAAAACACAGTCTATCTGGGCTTTGAGAAGGAAGATTCCAAGCTGGTCAATATCACCGAAGCCAATATCATCGTGGCCGGTGGCAGAGGAATCAAGGATGCGAAGAACTTTGAGATGATCGAATCCCTGGCGGAATCTCTGGAGGGAGCCGTAGGTGCTTCCCGTGCAGCGGTCGATGCCGAGTGGATCCCCTATTCTCATCAAGTGGGGCAAACGGGTAAGACCGTCAAACCCAATATCTACATTGCCATAGGCATCAGCGGAGCCATCCAGCATCTGGCCGGCATGTCTTCCGCGGATTATATTATAGCTATAAACAAAGATCCCGACGCTCCCATCTTCAAGGTAGCCGATCTGGGAATCGTGGGTGACCTTTTTGAAGTACTGCCACAAGTAACTAAAAGGATAAAAGAAATCAGAAGATGATTATTAAACCTTCGATCAGCGTCCTTAGCTCTGATCGGGTGGAAGCGAAGCTAGATTTGGATCTTCAACTGAAGGTGCCCTGTGAGGCCCCGGAGCTGGTTGTGTCGGGAAAGACCATTGCCTACAGCCCCTTGATCAACTCACATGATCACCTGATCGGGAATTGGTATCCCCGCGCCGGGGATAAACGCCCCTACCACAATTCCCACATCTGGGTAGAAGATATGAAAGGCAGCTTTTCTTTCCATGAACGGAACCAGTTCTGGATGAATGACGGTCGGTTTCACTTGGTGGAACCCGCTTCTCTCCTGCTGGCTCAGCTCGGAGCTTACAAGAACCTCTTTTCAGGCTGTATGGTAGTGCAGGATCACGCCCCTGTGCAAGAAGATCTATATTATGAATCCATGCCGATCCGGGTGATCAGCGCTTATCGCCAGTGTCACTCTATCACGCTGGAAAACTGGTGGGGTGGTGAATCTGCCGAAGAAGAAATGCGGCTCACAAAGAATAGAATTCCCTATATTATCCACTTGGGAGAAGGCACCGATGCCATCACCAAAGCGGAATTCTCCGAGCTGGTAAATCGAGGTCTTCTAAGAGCCAATACCCTGATGATCCACGGCATAGCCTTCACAGAAGAGGAACTGAAAAAAATAGCCGAAGCCGGAGCCTCAGTCTGCTGGTGCCCCACTTCCAACTACTATCTGATCGGCGAGACCCTCAAAGTGGAAAAAGCTCTGGAACTGGGTGTCAACGTCTGCATAGGCACGGATTCCACCATGTCCGGCGGGATCAATATGATCGATGAATTCATCACCGTGCGAAAGCATTTCCCGGATATGCCGCTGAAGACTTTGTATAAGATGGCCACTCAAAATGCCTGCCGGGCGCTGATGCTGCCAGAGTATTACGGCTCTTTGGATCCTGCTAATACCAGGAACCTCCTCCTGATGGACAAGCTGGATAGTGATCCCTTTGAGAATCTTCTGGCCTCAGATCCCGCCAATATCGGGCTTTTGGTTCTCGAGGGTGTTCCACTCTATGGAGATAGTTCCTGGCTGGAATTCTTCAATCTGGATAATGGCGGCTACAGTACTTTCCGCACCGGTAACAAAGAGAAGTTTGTGATCGGCGATCCACAGGATTTGAATGATCAGATAGATACCGTGCTGGGCTACCACAAGGATTTCCCCTATTTACCTTTCTGAGCTCTACTCTGCCCATGATCCTGCCCAGCTCAAAGCTTGGCAAGTAGCCACTATAGGCCTTGCCGGAGCAGGAGGTTTGGGCTCCAATATCGCTCACTTTCTCTATCGGGCAGGAGTGGGAAAGCTGATTATTGCGGATTTTGACCGCGTTTCTCCCAGTAATCTGAACCGGCAGCTTTTTTTTGCAGATCAGATTGGCAGGCTCAAAGTCGAGGCACTGAGGGAGAATCTGGAGCGTATCGGTGGACACACCGAGATCATTATCCATTCCGTCCGGGTCGATTCTACCAATCTGGCTGAACTCTTTGGGGCTGCAGATATCCTGATCGAAGCCTTCGACCGGGCAGAGGAAAAGAGCATGCTGCTGGAAAACTGGAGCGATACTTACCCGCAGAGATACTACATAGGTGCTTCCGGGCTAAGTGGAGTGGGCAGAAATGAAGAAATTCATACCGAGCAGTTTGGCAAAATCTTTCTCATTGGCGATGGCTATAGTGAACCCTCCGCTCTGGTCTCACCCGTCTCCGCAAGGGTAGCGGTGGTGGCAGCCATGCAGGCCAATCTGGCCTTGGAACTACTTCTAACTAAACAGGAATCAAGATGATAACAGTAAATGGAAACAGAATAGATTGGCATGAGGGCATGACGATCCGAGAGATCCTGCAGGTGATGAGATACAGCTTCAAACTTCTGGTAATCAAGGTGGATGGCAAATTGGTTAAAAGAGATGATTACGATAGCACCACAGTTCCCGATGAAGCAGAAGTGCTCGTGATTCACCTAATGAGCGGGGGATAAAGCTTCGCAGTGAACAGTGAACAGGAAGTGACGAGTGACTACGAATTGGTAAACATATCCATCTTGCCCTTAGTTTGTCATCACTATTGCCAGGAATTCTAGCGCAGAGCCCCTGACCTTCAATCAATCATCATGGCTTTAGCTCCAGACTGATCAGTCCGTTCTGGGCTAGAGAGTCCAGATCATACTGGCATCTGGGTTGCCCATGGATGTCTCGAACTATGGGAACCGTCATACCCTTGGGTATCAGAACGAAGCCATTGTTCGACGGCCTTTCTTCCCGGTAAGTATTGATCAGGGTGTCGCCGATCTCCAAAGCCGTGGCGCAGACGTAATCCTCGCTGGAGAGGCAGGAGAAATCCGTGCTCTTCAATACGGCTTCCAAGAGGATGTTTGCCTCACCCGGGATCAATCCACAGAGTTCCCGGATCTTCTCTTCCGGCACCTTCAGCGTATTCAGGACAGCAGAATAGATGCTGCGCGGCGTCCAGGGGTCGTAGTCCGTGAAGCGCATGATCTGGTGATCGGGAAGCTTGGAGCTCAGGCGTTCCAAGAGCCCTTCAGGCTCTATGCCGCAAAGTGATATCCCTATCCGGTTGAACCTGGGATGATAGCCTATCCGGAGCTTGGTGGAGTAGTCCCGGAGGATTTTTACCACCTCATCCGGCTCCAGATCGCTATCTGGTACTGGGATAAATCCTTCTGTAGCGTCGATCTTGGCGGCAATAAGCAATGTATTTTTGAGAAGCTGAGGCGGGAAACTGGCCAGTGCTTTCATCTCTTTGGGAGACTTGAAGTAGTACTCATTGCAAGCAAAGCGTTTAGCTTCTGGATGAGCGAAATCCAAGCCCTTTCTGAGGCAATTCAGGGTATCGATCGCGACTGAGTCCTTGCGATCCATATAGTGGCAGTCATTGGTGAATACCACGGGTATCTTGGTTTGCTTAGCAAGATTCAGCAATTTATTCATAGCTACTGCTTCCGAGGGCAGCCCATGATCCTGGATTTCGTAGTAGTAATCCTCACCAAAGACCTCGTGATACCAATCCGAAACCTGCCTGGCCTGTACGTCTTTGCCTTCCAACAGCAGGGTGCAAAGCTCTCCCACCACACTGAAGGACAGGCAGATCAGATCCCCGGAATGCTCCCGCAACTGGCTCTTGGTGATCACCGGCGCACAGGGATCGGACTCATAAGCCAGGGTAATCAGACGGCAGAGCTTTGCGTAGCCAGAGCCGTTCTTGGCCAGCAGGATCACGGAAAAGATTCCTCCATCTCCGGGATTGTTCAAAACGGCTATCTCCAGACCGATGATTGGCTTGATCCCGGCTTTGAGGCACTGCTGCCACAAGCGGGAAGCCCCCGCCACACTATTACGGTCTGTGATTGCCACAGCCGGCATCTTATACTGCACCGCTCTCTGCACCAGATCATCAATACAGCAGGCTCCATCCAGCCAGCTATACTCGCTGTGAGTGTGTAAGTGTACAAAAGACATCTATCCTCCAGTATGGACCATCCCAAATTTTCCAAGAAGCTTGGAATTAACTGCTCGACCAATCGCTTCTGAACAGGCTTTTTGCGCCACTAATGCGATCAGTGCGCCGCTGAACCTATGTCTCTGCGCCAATAGCTCCACAACGATATCTGTTGATCCCGGAATTTCTTTCTTGAGATACATTCTCCATAGTCTTCTCCTGCTGTCAAGGTCTGGCTGCAGGATTCATAATATAATGCAACACACCTGCGGAAGAAGGCCTTGTCCCGATTGGATTTGAGCATGGCAGAGAGGATCAGGATGCTGGGGGAAGGGCTTCCATTCTTAGAAAAAAAGCCCAGATAATTCTTGACATAAGATCTGAAATCTGTTCTTTTGTAGAATGTGCCTTTGATTTAAAAGGGTTAAAGAATAGGTAATAAGTATAAAGGATTCTAGGTTATGAGTTTAAGTTGTGCTACAGAACAGGGTTCAATTGCACATTGTCTTTTTTTGCTTCACAAAAGGAAGCCGTTTTCAAGATCAAACGGCAGGGCATGAACGTCTTTTGCCACTTATTTTTTCTCACAATCATTTAACGATCCACAGGATAACTGTGGGTAAAAGGAGTTTTCTTGATATGAAGAAAATCTTAATTCTAAGTATGCTATTGGCATTATTCGCCTGTCTATCTGCCGTCACTTGGACTGTCGATTTGGTAGATAGCTACGGTGATGGCTGGAACGGTGGAGCCCTCACGGTATTTGTAAACGGCACAGCCGTTCTGGAAGGCATAACACTATCGGACGATTCTGGGCCAGAATCTTTCAGCTTCGATGTGGTCAATGGAGATCAGATCACTACAGATTACACGGCAGGTAGCTACGGTTATGAAAACGAATACTATATCTACGACCAAGATGGTGTTCTGATCGCCTCACAAGGTGAATTTGGCGTCACTCCCGGCGATATTACAGCGCCAATAACTGTGATAATCTCAAGCTTACTCAACCCTGCCAGCTTCAATGCTGCAGCGGCCGGGACCTCAGAAATCATCCTTACCTGGACTCAAAACGGATCTGGTGATAATGTGATGGTAGCCTATAATACCACCAATAGCTTTGGTATTCCCTCAGATGGAACTGCCTATACAGCAGGCAATACTATTGACGGTGGCGGAACTGTGATCTACAACGGTTCAGGAGTAGCGTACTCTCATTCCGGACTGGATGATATGACCACCTATTACTACAAAGCCTGGTCGGTTAATGGCAACAATTACTCCACAGGTTTAGAGGCTAGTGATACGACTTTGATGAATCCAATAACGGCTTTCCCCTTCAACGAAGGATTTGAGAATGCTTGGGTCGGCACCCCATCTGCACCATTAGGTTGGAGACAGATAACTGTTAGTGGCGCAAATGTGTGGAATAGATCCAGTTCTAGTCCTCACTCCGGTTCATATTGTGCACTTGCCCCATGGGCATCCGCAGGAGGAGAACATCTGCTTGTTACTCCACCTTTGGATTTTGGCACAAATGCTTACCGACTCAAGTTCTGGCTTAAAGGTAGCAGCTATTCAGGAACAGAATTGTTTGTTGAGCTCGGTAGCAGTTGTTCATCTGAAGCCGATTTCTCCACACCTCTAGCTTGGTTTTCTCCTGGTAATAATATGCCCACTGTCTGGACGGAAATCACCATTGATCTTTCCTCATACTCAGGAATCAGTTACATAGCTTTCCGTATGGTTGATGACGACGGATATAGCCTTTACATAGACGATGTTAAAGTTGAAGCGATTCCAGCAGCTCCCATCTTCGCCTATAGCCCCACCAGTATCGATTTTGGTTCCGTTTGCGTGAATCAATATAGCACTTGGCAAAACGTGACCATTACCAATATCGGCGGTGGCACTCTTGTGCTTCCTGCAGAGGCAGTAAGATTATCGGGTGAAATGCAGGATCAGTTTGAGTTTGATCCCAGCAATCTCCCCTTCAGTCTGTCAGCAGGACAATCAGGCTTGATTCCGGTTAGGTTCAATCCTGCTGATATCATGAACTACAATGACGCAGCCCTTCAGATCACTTATGGCGAAGGGAAAGCTGTTTATGAGGTATCTCTTACTGGCACCGGCATAGGTCCATTTGTGAATATGACAAATGGTTCTGCTACACTGAATGATGAAAGCTGGAACTTCTTTGATTCCGGTGGTATAGGAGCTAGTTACTCAAGTAGTGAAAATTATACTTATACCTTCTCCACTGAAGAGGGATACCGCCTAAAAGTGGAATTCAGCGCTTTTAATACCGAATCCGGCTATGATTTCCTGAAGATTTATGATGGAGTAGATGCTACTGGTACCTTGATCGGCAATTATTCAGGCACCACGCTTCCTCCAAGCTATTCAGGCTCCGAGGCCGGAAGCCTGACTTTTGTCTTCACCTCAGATAGTGGCTTGCAATATAGTGGCTGGGAAGCGGTAGTAAGCTCTGAAGCGATCCCTACCGGACCAATCTTAACTGTTGATCCCACGTCCTGGGATTTTGGTGATGTGGATATCGCAGGCTCTGGAACCAGCAAAGTATTTACCATTAGTAATACGGGAGTAGACATTCTCGAAATCACAGAAATTGGCATTACTGGCGATC
>JAZHDE010000039.1:0-7564 GCA_036584515.1 Candidatus Cloacimonadota bacterium
GCTACCGCGTTCAAACATGATTATCTCCGCGCTTTCATCCATTCTGCGCAGTCTGGCAGCAGTGGTTGCTCCGCCCGCAACTCCACCGATGATAACGTATCTAGCCATCGTTTATTCCTCTTTTTAAGTACTTTTTTTCAGTTGATCCTACTTGATAGTACTAGCGAAATCCTGTCAACTAAATATTGTGCTGCCCGGAATCCAGAATGGTGTGAATGCTTATCCGAGCTATCACTCAAACAGGAGAATCAACGCACAACGGATGATCAAACTCTTATTGGTGCCCATCCGTGGTAAACCTTATCTCTCTTCGCCAGACAATTATGGAACAAATATTGCATTATTTTGAGAAAGCATACTACAGGAGTGGATCGATGCATAATAAGATATTGATACTGAGTCTCTTGGCAATACTTTGCATAGTGCCCGGTTTGATCTTTGCCCTCGAGGTGGATCTGGAAACTGGCTTGTTTTCGAATAACGATATATTTGTTGGTGATTGGAATGCAGTGCCATCGAATGATCATGTGCATCTGACAAATCGTCTCACCAGAGGATTTATTGGCCTGGCAGTGCAGAAACAGGAGAGGCCATCTTTCAGTTGGGGAGCCAAGCTACTTTACAATCATCGGGACTTCAGCGAAGAAAATACAAGTGCAGAATCCAAAGGTAGATATCTGGATATCATGCTGCACCCCTCGTTTCGAAATCAAGCACTGGATATATATGGCGGTCCCACTCTGGCAATAAAACTTGCCTCATATAACAGAGACCCGGATTATAAAGGTCAGGAGGAAGATCTTGCTTCTGTGGTTCCGGGCTTGCACCTCGGGATGCGTTATCCTGCCACAGGCTCCAGAATCAGTTTTGACCTCTGTGCAAATATTGATCTACTGCCGTTCTCAAGAAGTTATGGGGTGGATAAGTATCAGCAGAAAGTGATGTTTGGCATGAACTACCATCTCCATGGTGGACGTGACCATGATTCAACGCTGGTGGAGATCCCCATGCTGGGTTTGCCTCAGGTAGACCGCAAGGAAAGGAATTATAGATTGAGTTATGGTGCCCGAGAGAAGTGGGATGCCGATCTTTCAGACATCAAGATCGCCTGGGAGCATAAGTACTACTACAAAAGCTTTGGCTGGTCTTACGATTGGGGTATGGGCATACTAGCCGGTGGAGAGAATAACGAGGAGGAGGGGCATTCCAATACGTTGTTTGCACAAAGTTTCTTCATTGGCCCCCAGATCAGCTTGCGATTAGGTAGATTTGAGCCCTTCATTCGGGGATACGCAGGCCCTGGATGGTCATTGGTTATGGGGGATTGGTTAGGTGCAACTTTTTTTGAATTTCCCATGCGGGCAGATGCTGGTCTAAGAATTCACTTGATCAGAAGGTTGGGAATTGAAGTTGCAGCGGAACGAATGTACTTTCACGGAGAAGATATGGGCTGGATGCTGGCATTTGGGCTCTGCTCAATCAAACATTAGATTATCTGCGCATCCTCTCCATAGATTTGTTTGAAGCGGGCTTCGTCAATATCTTTGGGCTCGCCTTCAAAGGCGCAGATGCCACCTTTCAGAGCGTAAACCCGGTTGCCATAACGCCTTGCCAGGCTGAGGAAGTGCAAGCTGCATATCACGCTGATGCCGTCCCGGCGGTTAATCTCGCCCAGATATTGCATGATGGAATCTGCCGTGGCGGGATCCAGGCTGGCCACCGGTTCATCTGCCAGAATCAGATCAGGTTCCTGCATCAGAGCCCGGGCGATCGCCACCCGTTGCTGTTGTCCTCCCGAGAGCTGTTTCACCATTCTCTTGCTATAATCTGCCAGTCCCACCCGTTCCAGATTGTGCTGAGCCAGCTCCAGATCTGCTTTTGAGAAGGCAGAGCCCAGGGAGTGGTAGCCCAAGCGGCCGGTGAGGACGTTGGTCTGAACCGTGAGGTTCTTCACCAGGTTAAACTGCTGAAAGACCATGGCAATCTTTCTGCGGTAGCTGCGTAAGTCCTTGCCCTGAAGCCCTGTGATGGATCTTCCTTCATAGAGGATATCTCCGGAAGAGGGCTCGATCAGGCGGTTGATACAGCGCAGCAGAGTGGATTTTCCGGAACCGGAGAGCCCCAGAAGGATAATGAAATCCCCGCGCTCCAGTCCCAAACTGATCTCATTAACGGCATAATACTTGCCGTCGTAAGTTTTCTTTAGCTTAATAAGTTCCAGTTGTTTCATCAATTCAGCATGTCGGCAGGATTCATACCCAAAGACTTGAGTGTCTCGCGCACAATGTCATAATCCGTATCGGTGGCAGGCACCAGACCGTCGATGTCGTAGAGCTCACGCAGGGTCTGCACTCCCGCCTCTGAACCGCTGAACTTCAGGAGTGCGGCATTGACTTTGGTGCGCACTTCTTCGGGCAGGCTGTTGCGGAAAGTGACTGTATCGTTCGGGATCCAATCCGTGAAGCCAATGATGGCAACTTTATCGATCACATCCGGATGGGTTTCCAGAAGCTTTTCCCTGGCGTCTTTGGGTCTGCCGGTGGAATCATCCGGGGACCAATAGCTGCAGCCCACATCTGCCCTGCCGGAGTAAACTGCCAGGATGGCGGCATTATGGCTTCCCGCTA
This sequence comes from Candidatus Cloacimonadota bacterium, assembly GCA_036584515.1. Classification (GTDB taxonomy): domain Bacteria; phylum Cloacimonadota; class Cloacimonadia; order Cloacimonadales; family Cloacimonadaceae; genus PHBP01. Next base: position 2,628 of record JAZHDE010000039.1, read on the forward strand.
GTATCATATCCCGGGGAGTGATGCCTTTCTGCTTCAGAATAGCGGAGGGATAGATGTAGCCGGAAGTGGAAGCAGCATCTGTGTAGGCAATGATCTTGCCTTCAATATCTTCAATGGTTTTCACACCGCCATCGGCGAGGGCAACAAACTGTCCCCGATAGTTCTTCAGGCCATTGCGCACTGTCATGAATTGCACTTCAGCATCATATTTCTCATGTGCCAGCACGTAAGCATAGGTGGCGAGCCAGGCGATATCCGCCTGATAACTGCCCAGGGCTTCGATCACAGCAGCATAACTGGTGGGAACGGCTACCTTGAAGTAGTATCCTGTTTCCTGATGCAGGAAGGCGGCGATGGCTTCACCGCTGGAGACCACCTTGCCGGCTTCCAGGGAGGGCACGAAATACATCTTGATCGGGTTCTTTTTGGAGCCCAGATCACGATTGGCTTTTTCCAGCCTGGAGGCGGAACTCTGACACGCTGCCAGAATCAGCAGCAGACTCAAAATGATAAGTAATCTTGCTTTCATGATAAAACAAACTCCTCTAAAAGTGCTATTCCCAGCCCCAATCGGTGAAGAACTGGTTTACAATCATAATATCTCTTTGCCAGAGCTCACGGAAATCCTGAATTGTGGCTCCGTCCAAAGTGTATCCTTCGTTATTAAAAATCACTTCCGGGATGATGGGAATCTCTCGCGGAGAAAGCTGCACCTGATCCCTGAAGTCTGAAAAAGTGAGAAGCCCCGCCACACTGATCTGCTCTCCACAGAAATCGTTGCGAACAAGCTGCACGGTTACTTTCTGGTCTTCCAAGCCCTGCTCCAGGGATTCTGCCAAGCCACTGATCACGCCATGAGCAGCGCGGGAACAGAGCATCCGATAGTCCATGGGCCGGGATTTGAGCTCCTTGATGAAGCGGTTCTTGCGATAGGGATATTTGGAAAGCAGCATCCGCAGCATACCAATGCCGTTTTCTATCTGCGGATAGTTGTTGTAATAAGAGGCGGGCGGAAGTTTGGCTCCTGACAACACATAGAGCTCATCTGCAGCGTAGATAATGCCTGTGTCCCCACTCTGTCGCAGGGCGTCTATCCTCTCAATGGTATCCAGAGCCAAGGCTTCACTATAGGGCTTCAGAACTGTGAGTCCTTCCCGGTATCTGGTGAGTCCCACGGGAACTACCCCGATGGAAAGCAGCCCGCTTCCCAAGGAGAGCAGTTCTTCCAAACTGTGGGAAAGCTCTTCCCCGGTGTTGTAACCGGGAACTGCCACAATCTGGATATGCAGCTCGATCCCCGCTTCTACCAGAGATTTGAGCCGAGCCATCAGATCTGCCTCTTCCCTATAGCGCATCATCTTTTGACGCAGCACAGGATTGGTAGTATGAGCAGAAACAAACAGCGGACTTATCCTCTGGCTTCTGATGCGTGCAAAATCCTCATTACTGAGGTTTGTGAGAGTGATGTAATTCCCAAAAACAAAGGAGAAGATATAGTCATCGTCCTTCACATAGAGACTCTCTCTCAGGCCGGGAGGCATTTGATCGATGAAGCAGAAAATGCAGTGATTGTGGCAAGTCCGGCATTGATAGGCCTCAGGTTCGATGCCCAGAGCCTTGCGGATTTCCCGCTCCAGCTCCACAATCCGGATTTCTCCCTCCGCCGAAAGTATCTCCAGGCTCAGATATTGCTGAGAACTCTGGAACTGCAGATCCAGAAAGTCCCGGATTTCCTCTCCATTGACTGAGATCAGGGTTTCCCCTGCCCGGATACCGTATTTGGCAGCCGATGAACCTTTTAGAACCCTCTCTATCTGTATAGCCATGAAGACCTAGGTGTTACGAATGCGGTCGTAACGGTACTTGAAGCGTTTGACACCCTCAAAGATGGCTCGCGCAATCCGGTTCTGGTATTGGGGATTGATCAGACGGGCCTCTTCTGCAGCATTGGAAATAAAGCCTACCTCACAAAGCACCGCCGGCATGAAGGCACCTCTGAGCACGAAGAAATTGGCTTGGTTCACACCACGATCGTTCCAGCGGGTGCCAGCAACCATGTTTTGATGGATCAGACTGGCCAGCATGCTGGAATTATCCAGGTGTTCCGTCTGAGAAAGATCGCTCAGGATGAAAGCCAAGGCATCATACTGAGCCCGGGCTCCTGCTTCTTCATAGAGCTCCACAACGTTGTTTTCCAAGGCTTCCACCGCTCTGGAATCCGATGTACCCCGGATCGCCAAATAGTAGGTTTCCAAGCCGTTGGCATTGCGGTTTGTGGAAGCATTGGCATGGATCGAGACAAAGAGATCCGCCCGGTTTTCATTGGCAAAGCGAGTACGCTCTCCCAGAGAGACAAACCTGTCCTCATCCCGGGTCATCAGAACCCGGACGCCCAGTTCACGCTCCAGCATACCTTTGAGCAATCTGGCAACCTGTAAAACAACTACCTTTTCTTGGGTTCTGAGGGTTCTTCCCACAGCTCCCGGATCTCTGCCTCCGTGACCAGGATCCAGCACGATGGTATTCACCGAGCGATCCACCGGTGCTTCCACCAGAAGGTTGTTTCCGCTGCGGCTTATCTTGTCGCTGATCCTCTGAGCCAAGTGTTCTTTTACAAAGAGGCCCGGAACCATCAGGTTGCCTTGGAAATTGATGGCGGGGTAGTGCATATTAAAATTGGCATTATTAATCGTGTAATAGGGTGTGTCTTGCAGGAAGATAAACTGCTCTCCGTAGATATGCAGGAAGATACGATGATCGCTGGCTTCATGCTTGACGATGGATTTGAAGATGGGACTCAGGTCGTCCAGCTTGGTGTATTCTATACCATTGATGGTGCGAGTGGGCAGAGAGTGATTTGCTCCCCCTCGGATACGGATGCCGATATCTGCAAAAAGATGACTGCCTGCCAGCACAATCAGTATTATCAGCAGCAGCTTGGATAAAGATCTAGAGTTATAAATCATATTCCTTAAAAGAGTTTAGGAGACCATATCTCCGTTAGTATTGAAGTCTGGAGTCCACTCATTATTGCAGGAAAGCTCCTGGGTCCAGACATTTGTGAAGCCGTGGGCATGGATGGAATCCAGGGCTTTTTCGTACTCTGCGGGTGTAATCCCCCGGCTGAGTTCCGGAAAAAGAAAAGCCTTGTGGGTGGGATAATACTGTCCCATCAGACTAAGCTGAGTTTGAGTGCCCAAATTCTGGGCTATCAGATCCAGACTGCGCTGAATCCCGGCGATATTATTGGGTAAAACCAAGAGCCGGATGATGATTCCGCGAGTGGCAATGCCTTCTTCATCCAAAAGCATATCTCCCACCTGCCTCTTCATCTCACATATGGCTTTCAGGGCAATCTCCGGATAATCAGGAGCAGAGCTGTAAAGCTTGCTATAGGCAGCGTAACTATACTTGAAATCCGGCAGATAGATATCCACCAAACCTTCCATTTGTGCCAGAGTATCCACAGATTCATAGGCATTGGAATTCCAGACCACCGGCAGGATCAGACCGTCCTTCCGGGCTTGTTGCAGAGCTTCCCGAATGATCAGAGAGTAGTGAGTGGGCGTGACCAAATTGATGTTGTGCGCACCCTGCTGTTGCAGATCCAGCATCAGATCGCTGAGATCTTCAGGGCTGCAGTAGGAACCATAGCCCTCTTGAGATATGCTGTAATTTTGGCAGAAAACGCATTTGAGGTTGCAATGGGAGAAAAAAATTGTCCCGCTGCCCCGGCTTCCGGAGATCACAGGCTCTTCTCCATAATGCAACTGAGCAAGATTGATGCGCAGATCCACTCCTGCATCACAAAAACCCGCACTGATATAGCGATCCACACCGCAATTGCGGGGACAGATCCGGCAGTTCTGTAAGTATTCTTTCATAGTTCTCTAATTTGACAGGCTAAAGTGACCCGGAAGCAATTCTCCCAGATCGGTTACGATGATCTCATTACGATTGGCAAAGATAACCTTCATTTTGGGGTTAAACTCCGCCATCACTTGACGACAGGCTCCGCAAGGCGGAAAAGCCAAATCGGTATCCACGTAGATGGCTATCTCAAGGATATCCTTGTGTCCCTCGAAAACAGCACTGAAAATGGCGTTACGCTCGGCACAGATTGTGAGTGAGTAGGAGGCGTTTTCCACATTTGCCCCGCTGAACACCGTACCATCTCCGGTGCGCAAGGCACTCCCGACCTTATAGCCGGAATAGGGCGCATAAGCTTTCAGGGAGGCTGCTTTGGCTAGCTCCAGCAAAACTTGTTCAGAGGTGGTGAGAGCCCGGCTTTGCATCCTAACCAACCAGTGCCAAAATCAATCCACCGGCTATCACGCTGCCGATCTGTCCACCCACGTTCACACTCACAGCAGGCATCAGCAGGAAATTGAAGGGATCTTCTTTCTGACCCATTTGGTGAATTACTCTGGCAGACATGGGAAAAGCGGATATCCCACAAGCACCGATCATGGGATTGATCTTTTGTTTGCGCAAGAGATTCAAGAGTTTGGCAAACAGCACACCTCCGGCTGTATCAAAGACAAAGGCCACAATGCCCAGCAGCATGATGTAGAGAGTTTGAGGCCGCAGGAAATCCGGGCCCCGCATGGTGGAGGCAATTGTGATACCCAAAAGGATGGTAACAATGTTTCCCAGCTCGGATTGGGCAGTTTTGGAAAGGCTCTCCAGCACTCCACATTCGCGGATCAGATTGCCAAACATCAAGAAACCGATCAGAGCAGCCGAGGAGGGAACAAAGATTCCGGCAATTAGAGTGATGGCTATAGGAAAGACGATCTTGATGATCTTGGGAACATCATCAGCATGGTAATCCATGTGTATCAAGCGTTCTTTTTTGGTGGTAAGCAGCTTGATGATGGGTGATGACGGCCAGGCGCTCCTTGTGCCGGCCGTCCAGCCGTCGGTCGAGGTCGTCG
>JAZHDE010000040.1:0-7516 GCA_036584515.1 Candidatus Cloacimonadota bacterium
TGGGTAATGTGGAGGCGCGTCTGCCGGTGGTGTTGAACCACCGCTATAGCATATCGCAGACCATTATTCCAGCCGCAGAGATAGGCAGGACAGGCACAATCAGTCATTTGCGCTTCTATCGCACCGCCTCGACAGCCGTGCCTCAAAACAGGGTTTATCAGCTCTTTGTGGGGGAAACAGACAAGACTGACCTGCAGGATGGCTGGATCCCCAGCTCTTTCCTGACCCGGGTTCATAACAGCAGTGTGTCAAGTATTGGGACTGTGCTTGCGTTCACCCTATCCCCGTATTATGAGTACCGGGGCGGGAATCTGGTGATTATGCTGGTGCCGATTGGTTCCAGCGGGATCCAGAACTACGACACGTTTTTCCGGGCTCAGCCCGCTGCTAATCTGCGTACCCGGTATATTTCCGGCAATCTGAACGGATACGATAGCAACAATCCACCCCAGGATGCTTTGCTCACTTCTTTGTATCCTATGACCAGCGTTTTCTTCAGTGGGGATTCAGGTTATCAGCTGCAGTGTTTCCCGGCTGATAAGGATTTTGGTGAAGTAGTCTGTGGAACGGCTCAGACGGAGCTCTTCAGGATCATAAACCCAAACTATGAAGCTGTTGAGATAGTTTCAGCCACGGTGCAGGGAGATGAGGTCTTCAGTATATTGGAGCCTGCTTTTCCCAAGGTGGTGAATCCTGGAGCTACTCTGGTGGTGAACTTGGAGTATAGGCCACTCAGCCCGGGAGAGCATTTTGCCGAGCTGATTCTGAGTGATCCCTGGGGGAGAAGAGTTTACGCTCTGCCCCTCTCGGGACAGGGAAGACTGCAGGAACAGACCGAACTGCCCCTGGTGCAGAGTTTTGACAGCACTTCCTATCAGGAGCTTCCCTCCGGTTGGCAGGGAGCTATCTTCAGTGTGAATGGAGCTTGCAGCATCGGCAGGGAGATCAGCGATTACTGTTCTGCCCCTGCTTCCCTGAAGTTTGTTTCGAACAACGAACTCTATCCTTTGATCAAGCTGAGTAGCCCGCCTTTGGCGGATGGACTGGATATCACTCAGATGCGGCTCAAGTTCCAGGCCCGCTCCACTCTGCCGGGAGTGATCAAAGTGGGCTTCTGCTCTGATCCGGGTGATCCGGGTGACTTCAGTCCTCTGGCGGAGTTTTCCACCACGGGGCTTTGGGAGCTTAAGTCTTGTGACTTTACAGCTTATCAGGGGGGCGGAAGGCACCTTAGCTTACGCTATGAAGGTGGAGTTGCCAGCAATGTGATCTATATCGATGACATTAGGCTGGAACGCATTCCCCAGCATGACCTGGAAATGCTAAAACTATCATTTAATGGCCAGGTCAATCTGGGGCAGACCTATAGGATTCGGTGCGAGATTCGTAACTGGGGACAAGAGACTGTCTCCGGGTATCAGATATCATTAATCTCAGCCACAGAAGCTCTGGCGGTGTTTCCCGGCTTGGAGATTGCTCCCGGGCAAGTGCTGAGTGTATCTTGCGATTGGCTTCCTCAGGATTACCAGGAGAACCTGGAGATGGTGATAAACTTCCCAGGGGATGAGAATCCGGAAAATAACCGTCGGCCTTTGCCGGAGCTGGTTTATAGTGATACTCAGGAAGAGCTCAGCCTGGGCACGGGTGACCGCCTGATAGCTGCTCCGCTGGATTATTCTGCCAAGAACAGTCTATATCAGATGCTGCTCAGCCGGGAGGAACTCTTTGATTTCTATGGTTGGATCGGCGGCCTCAGGATTTATCCACACTTCAATAACCCGGTTCCTTCCCGCCCGATCAGGATATGGTTGGGCAGCACAGACCGGAATGATCTGCTGGAGGGAATGATCCCGGTTAGTGAGCAAGAGCTGGTGTTTTCTGATAGTCTGGAAGCTATCCCGGCCGGAGACAGCCAGATATTTATCTCCTTTACGCAGGATTTTGACTTTCGGGAGGGCGAGAATCTGGTGCTCACCTTCTACCGGGAGATGGATAACGTGGCCTGGGGCTTTTATAAAGACTTTTTGGCGCAGCCCGGAAGCTTTGGCAGACAGCGCCTGGCTAGCTCTTCCACCACTGAAATCTCACCAGAATATCCGCCGGATGGCGATCTGGTTGAGCTGACGCCACGGCTGGATCTCTATGTGCGAAGCGGGGGAGTGGGGAATCTTTGGGGAGAGGTGACGAGCGCAGGACTGGCTCTTGATAGTGTGAAAGTGGAGGTTCTGGAGAAAGCGCTATCCTCTTTCACAGACTCGCTGGGGCGCTACCGCTTCGACAATCTCCCAGAGGGATCATACTCACTGCGTTTCAGCAAGGAAAGCCATATTCACAGAGAGCTGACAGCAAGCGTCGTGGAGACGCAAGAGACCTGCCTGAACGTCTCTCTGGAGGCTTACCCAATAATTAATATCAATGGCTTTGTGAAAGCATCGGACACCACTCAGGGCTTGGGCGGGGCAAATCTCTATCTCAGTGGAGCACAGAACCATCAGACCACAAGCAGTGAAGATGGGTACTTTGTTTTTACTGCTGTTTTGGGAAGTCAGGACTACACTCTTCGCATCTCGGCTCCAGGCTACCAAAGCAGAGAGCTCGAACTTCAGATTGGTACAATTGATCTGGATTTGGGAGAGATAGTGATGCCCGAAATGGCCTATCCGCCCACTAGTGTTCAGGCTTCCGAAGGTGATGTGGTGGTGCAAATCAGTTGGGAGGCTCCAAACCAGCAAGAAACCGGCCTCTTTGAGGACTTTGATGAGATCTCCGGCTGGATAATCCAAAGCACCAATAGCGGAGCTATCTTGCCCAGCGGTTTGCTTCCCACCTGGAGTGCTGTCGGTGCAGTTGATCTGGGCACCGGTCCCGTGGCTCCCTATCAAGGGTCACAACAGGCTGGGCTGGGCTGGGCGGATTCACATCAGGACGAATGGCTGATTTCACCTCTGTTCAATTGTCCCACCGCTGCCACCTTAAGCTTTTGGACCTGGGTTTACCGGGGGAGCTCTGCCGGAGATCATTACTATGTAAAGCTTTCCACCGATCTGGGAGAAAGCTGGATTACGTTGTGGGATGCCTCGAATCTTACTGGAGGCTGGAATCAATATCAAGAACCCGTGCAGATAGATTTGAGTGACTACTCCGGGCAGATGATCAAGCTTGCCTGGCAGGCCGAAGACCCTCCCACAAACGATGGACTGTGGTACAACTGGCTCATCGATGAAGTGCAGGTGAGTAATTTCCGGAGGCGGGATGAGCGTTCACTCCAAGCCTATAGAATACACCGTTTGCGAGCCGGGGAAGAACAATCCCCCGAAGCTTGGGTCTTGCTCGGAGAAAACACTCTCTCAGAGCTGTCCTTGATTGATGAAGCCTGGCAGCAGCAGCTTGAGGGTTCTTATCGCTGGGCAGTGGAAGCCTTGTATAATGCCGAAGTGCTATCCACACCAGTCTTTAGCAATGTCCTGACGCAGGATCATCCGGATGGCATGATCAGCGGAGTGGTGCGCAATAGCACCGGAGAACCGATAGCAGGGGCGCAGGTGAGGGCGAGCATATACAGCGCTACAACCAATAACTCCGGTGCCTACCTCCTGATCCTTCCGATAGGAAGCTATACTGTAACTGCAGAAGCCACTGGCTATGAGAGTGGAACAATTGAGGAAGTGAGGGTCTTGGAGGGTCAAACAAGCACAGCGAATTTCACGCTGAGTCCAGGCTCTGCCAATAGCCAGGAGACAGAGGTTGCCGATGGATTGGGCAGGATTTATCCCAATCCTTTCAGTGCTTCTCTGACAATAGATTACGATCTGCGCGAACCTGCTAATCTCTGCCTTGAGATCTACAATCTACGCGGTCAGCTCGTGAAAACCCTGCACAATGGACAAAGCCTCCAGGGACGCCATAGCCTGGTCTGGGACGGCAGAGACAAGTCCGGCCGCTTGGGAGCCTCCGGCATCTACTTCCTGGTGATGCGGAGCGGAGGAAAAGTTTGGAGCAGAAAAGTATTATATAATCCCCACAGGAGATAAAATGGACTATCTGGAAGTGATCAAGCAGCGCAAGAGTGTGAGAACTTATAAGAGTGACCCCATCCCAGACGATGTTCTGGAAGAGATATTGGAGGCAGGAAGCTGCGCTCCCTCCGCGCAGAACCGCCAACCTTGGCGCTATCTGGTGATCAACGACAATCAGAAAGTGAGAGAACTGGCCAGGAACTGTGGCTTGATCGGGCTCTCCAACTTCTTTATCAAGGATGCTCCGGTTGTGATTGTGGCCTGTGCGGAGACCAAGAGCAATCTGAGAGTGAATTCTCAGGATTATTACCTGGTGGATGTGGCGATCTCTTTCCAGCAGATGATTCTGGCTGCCACAAACCGGGGGATTGGCACTTGCTGGCTAGCTGCTTTCAGCGAATCCAAGCTGCGGACTTACTTGCAGATACCCAAATCCTGGAGGATAGTGGCGCTTTCACCCTTTGGTTATCCGGCCGAGAACGAGAAGTTCTATCCCAAGCTGGTGAGTTCCTTTGCCGGAAGCAAGACCCGTCTGCCCAGGGAGAAGACTGTCCGATTCTTGGAGTGATCAGTGAACAGTGAACAGAGCTGTGCCGCTTCGCTTTGTAGAGGCGGTCGCCGAACCGCCTTGTTCGTGGTGAAGTGCTGAGAGTGGAAGCGACATCCTGTCGCTTTATCTAAAAAAAAGGGCCGGAACCTTCGCTCCAGCCCGATATATCTGTAATCAAATCACTTGACGTGGAAATTGTCCAGGAATTGCTGCAGGATCGCTGCCCGGCTGGGATGGCGAAGCTTGCGCAGGGCCTTATCCTCAATCTGGCGGATACGTTCGCGGGTCACCTGGAAGATATTGCCCACTTCCTCGAGGGTGCGGTGATAACCATCGTCGATGCCAAAGCGGAGGCGGATCACGCGTTCTTCCCGGGTGGTGAGGGTTTTGAGCACTTCATCCACCTGTTTCTTGAGCAGGCTTCGTTCTGCCATGCGTTCCGGGGAAATGATGGTGCGGTCTTCGATGAAATCGCCCAGGATGCTATCTTCACTGTCGTGACCGATGGGTTTATCCAGCGAGACGGGTTCCTTGGAGATGGAAAGCACGTTTTTCACCTTTTCCACGGGCATGTCCAGCACCTCGGCAATCTCTTCCGGATAAGGGTCTCTGCCCAGCTTTTGCATCAGGCGGCGGGAGGTGCGGTTGATCTTGTTGATGGATTCGATCATGTGCACCGGAATGCGGATGGTGCGGGCCTGATCCGCTATAGCGCGGGTGATGGCCTGACGGATCCACCAAGTGGCATAGGTGCTAAATTTATAGCCTTTGCGATAGTCATATTTCTCCACGGCGCGCATCAGTCCGGTGTTACCTTCCTGAATCAGATCTAGGAATTCCAGGCCACGGTTGTTGTAACGCTTGGCAATGGAGATCACCAGACGAACGTTGGCCTCAATCATCTCGTTCTGCGCCTTTTCTTTGTGACGCTCGGCACGATCGATCTCACGCAGGAGGAAGACCAGCTCGCTGCCGGTCATCTTGGTTTCCAGCTCCACGCGGCGGATCTTGCGGCGGGCGTTTTTGATCTTACGCAGAGTCTCGATAAAGATATTGGGGTCAATTCCGGTCTCGGCTCTCACCTCGTCAAAATCCTCATCGCTCTTGCGGGCGCGGCGTCCAAAGGTGCAGATCTCGTCTATAGTATAGCGTTTGATCCGGGTGAGATCGGTGATGCTATTATAGCTTTCTTCGATCCGCTCCACCAGGTTGCGGACGCGGTACACCATGCGCTTGATGAGCTTATCGTTGTAGTTGAGCTTCATGAAGGTATCGATCACCTTGTTGCGCAGATCGTCGATCTCTTCCTGGCGGTTGGCGGTGCCGGTGTCGTCAAAATCGCAATTGTCCAGAATGGCACCGATCTTATCAAAGAGCACGTCGTTATCTTTGAGGATATCCTTGAAGACATCGATGATCTTGAGATCCTGATTCTTCTCGATCCAGGTGCCGATATCCACCTTGAAGATCTGATCGAGGCGCACCCGGCGTTCGCGATAACGATGCAGGAAGTTATACATTTCCCTCAGGGTGCTGCCGGATTTGAAGACGTTTTGATTGATCATCTTCTGATAGGTCTCGATCTTTTTGGCGACCCTCACCTCACCTTCCCGATCCAGAAGGGGAACCCTGCCCATTTCACGCAAATACATCCGCACTGGGTCGTCATAGAAACGCTTGGTTTTAAATTTCTTGGCTGCGGCAGGCTTCCGGATGGCAGCTCCGCCTTTGGTTACTTTCTTTTCGGTTTCATCGATGATCTCGATCCCTTCTTCGCTGAGATCGAAGATGATGTCATCGACTTTATCCAAAAAATAGGGATTATTGGGTAAGATATCGTTGATCTGCTTGAATGTGATGTAGCCGGATTCTTTTCCAAGATCCACAAGCTTTTTCAAACATTCGTTGTATGTTATCATCCCTGCTCCTTCAATTCTGTCCACTATGAAAGAGGACCTTGTTTACCACGCGTTTGGTCATACGCCGGTAAGTGATGGAAAGCTCTTGTTTCTGTTTGAGGAGTTCCAAGTTTTGCGGCTCCCGTTCTATCATCCGGTCCAATTCATCCAGTTTCCGCTGGATCGCCCGGATCTTTACCTGCTTCAAGGTATCATCAAAGCGCAAATCTTGCAAGTCCTCAAACAGAAGCTCTGTAAGGCCTTCTTTTATCTCATTATTTTCAATATTATCCAGAAGAGAGGAAGGATTATCCCCACCCTCCACATCTGTTTTCTCCATTATGAAACGGAAAATCGCTTTATACAGTCTATTACTAAAATAAGTCTCATCAAGCTCTTTGGCAAGCAAAAGATAGGATTCACGGTCTTTTAGCGCCAAAGCCAGAAGCTGCCGCTCCTCCACGAACTCCGCCAGACGGAAGACGGGCGCAACCGCTTCCACAGGACGTCCGGAGGCCTGTGAGAGCCTTTTCACCAAGGCTCCGGTGGAGATGCCAAAGGCCTCGGAACACTCTCGCACCAGCAATTCCCGGTGAATGGGATCCTGAAGCTTGCGCACAGAATCCATGATCTGCTCAATCCGTTCCTGAGTGCCCAGCTCCAGCCGGTCGGTTTCTGCCACATACTGCATGAAGGGCTTGGCACTTGCAATCTCTTGCTCCAGCTCTGCTTTGCCTTTCTGCAGGATAAAGGTATCTGGATCGAGACCACCGGGGAGCTCCACGATTTCCACTTCCATGCCGCGCGAGAGGAAGATCAATCCCGCCCGGTAGGCGCCTTTGATCCCGGCAGAATCTCCATCGTAGAGCATTCTGATCTTCTTGGAATAGCGCTGCAGGAGATAGGCCTGGTCTTCGGTCAGAGCTGTGCCCAGCGAGGCCACAGAATTGGTGAAACCGGATTCATAGAGCCGCAGGAAATCGAAGTAGCCTTCACAGACCAGGGCATACTTGAACTTGCCAATCTCATAGCGGGTTTTGAAGAGGCCATAG
>JAZHDE010000041.1:0-7495 GCA_036584515.1 Candidatus Cloacimonadota bacterium
CAGAACGATGGGTTCGCTCCAAGTCTCACCATTGTCCGGAGAAACGGCAATGTAGATCTCGGGAACGTTTGCCCAGGCAGTGTAATCGGTGTCTTGGTATTCATTGATCTGACGTGCGCGCCAGGCATTCTGCCAGACAGCAACCATCATATCATGATCGTTGGCTTCGCTAATCTTCACATTGTTGTAATGGAAAAGCATAGCATCTGTGTGGGCAGTGGTATCCCAGTGCGGGAAAGGCCAGTCGGAGGACATCAGAGGATAGGTATCGGGAGCTGTGCCACCCATTTCATCCACTTCGCCCCAAGGAGCTTCCATATCCCAAGGAGTGAAGACAAGGTTAACGTTGTCTGCAGGATCCTTGACAGGATAGATCTCTTTGACGGTGAATTGGTTGTCGGCGGGATCGAAGACGAATTCTTTCATGAATTGCAGGTTGGGGTAGTAGGTACCTTCGTTTGTGTTCAAGGCCCAGACTGCAGGAACGTGGACTCTGCCTTGGTTGTCCACCACGGCATTGAGGTGGGAGGAGTTGGCAATTGCCCAAGAAAGATCGTCATCTTCATAAGGAATTTCGCTATCGTCTGCGAAGTAATCGGCAGGATTCCAGGTTTCGACGTTGCTGAAGGAGCTTACGCGGCTCCAGGTGCCCATACCATAGTTATCACACATGAAGACGTCCATATCCGGCTCAACTATGCTGTTATCATCTGCATCCTGTGCAAAGTGATAACCGGCATAATAAACGTTTCCGGCATCATCAGTAGTGAGGGCGTGGAAGGGACGGCGCCATTCGACCTGATCCATGTTCCAATCGTCCATCTCAGGGATGGTGACGAAGTTCCAGGTCAGGGGGGTGGCCATGTCGATCATATCGCCATCGAAATCAGCATAAGCCAGATACAGGTTCTCAGAAGGTCCGGCATTATGAGTAACTGAGTTTCTGGAAGCAATGTAGATTCTACGTTTTCCGGCCAGGGGTGAGGGACCAATTTGGGCTGTGGGCCAGATGAATTCGTTGTCTGCAGTTTGACCATGGATGGAGTTGATGGTAATAGGGCCATCGATGGCAATCTGGACATCGTTGAAAAGTCCAGCAATACCGGCAAGGAATGAGTCAGAAGCAAACTGAACTTCATAAGCTGCGTCGGTATCAGCATTGGCATGCCAGGCATACATGGGCTTTCCGGTTTCAGGATCGACTGCTACAGTGGTGTATCCCTCAGCGTTTTGGACTTGGGTGATCTCGTTGTTGTTCACAACGCTACCATCTGCGCCAATATAGGCATAGAAGGCACGACGGGTAGAGGTGGGCTGGCGTCTTCCATGATAGGTCATGAAATAGCCGCCGCCGGCTGAGGTCGGAACCGCACGAAGCGGTAGTCCATTGTAACTTCCGATCATATAATCGTAGTAGTTTGTGATGATAGCGGTAGGAGCTACGGTGAAAGAAAATTCCGGGACTGTTCTGGTGGCAGGCAAGCGCATTGTCTGATCATTCAGATAGACCGGTCTTTTATTTTCCGTAGGTACCATGCTATCGGCAAGGAGCAATCCCACTAGCAGGGATAGACTCAGTGTGACCAATAAGAGTTTCTTCATTTTACCTCCTGATTATTATCTTAGGTCTTTCATCTTAGTAACGAAGTTTCAGAGATAGACGGTGAGCGTTTGTAAGCAGGGATTCTCCCAGGTAACCCATATCCGTGTAAGCATAATCAATATTGAAAATACCCAGAGAAGAGGGCACTTGGTAACCGACGCCAAGGCTCAGGCCGTTTGTATCATAATTAAGCTGATATCCGGCACGCAGGAAGAGGTTGCCAAGCTTGTACTCGGTTCCCAGGTTCCAGGTTTCCATGCGGTCAATCACGTTATCCAATTGCAGAGAGGCAATCCAGTAACCGGTATCGGTGCGTTGGATATCTCCCGATATACCCAAAGAGAAGCTCATGGGGATTTTGCTGTCCAATTCCGTTCCGTCTTCATCGACCAGGCCATCGCCGTCGTTGTCATACAAGTCGAAAGGATCTTCGTCAAAATCATCATCTTCATCATCGTCCACTCTGTAGCGAATGTCCGGACCGAAGTTTCTCAGGGCCATACCAATCTTGATGTTGTTCCAGCCGGTGTTGTAGGTGGAGCCCAAATCGAAGGAATAGCTATTCACGCTATACTCGTAAAGGTTTTCCCTCAGGTACTTGATACCTGCTCCGGCAGAGAATTTGTTTGTGAAGGTTTGAGCCACAGTAACGCCTAAAGCGATGCTGCTATTGGTAAATTGTTCACCTGTGGGACCAAAGGTCTCTTCATCGGTGATATCCATATCATCCATGTGCAAGACAGAGCCGTAGAAAGCTGCTGTCTGCACACCATTGGTGATGGTAGCTGCGGCAAATTCGTGCATTATCCCGGCAGGCCAATTTGTGTGAGACACAAAAGCTTGGTTCTGCATGGCAGGGGCCAAACCGGCAGGGTTCCAGTAAACGGAAGAGATGTCATCGGAGACTGCGGTATAGGCTTCACCCATACCAATTGCTCTGGCATCTATACCCAGCTTCAGGAATTGCATACCAGCCGTTCCAACTTTACCAAAGGGTTTTGCCATCATCAAACTTGAGAGGCCGAGGAGAATGATCAGGACTATCAAAGTATTCTTTTTCATCTTCGTCTCCTTATTTGATGATTACGAACTTGCCGACCTTACGGTCGTTGTTGCTTCTATTTTCCACGGAGTAGAGATATACTCCGGGAGCGATAATCTGATTGTATCTGGAGAGCAGATCCCAGCTGTGAATACCGCTGGCTGCGAGACCCAAATTAGCCGCTTTGGACACAGTGATGATATCTTCGTTGTAAGCGCCGTCATGATCAACGGTGTCCACCAAGTCTCCGGCGAGAGTGTAGATCCGGATGGTGCAGCGTTCGGGGAGGTTTACAAACCAAATCCTGCGGCTGCGGTCACCATTGGTATCGTTACTACGGCGACCGTCAAACTGGCTTTTACCGATGTAAGGATTCGGAACCACATAGATATCGTCCATGTTGTTACGGGCAGAAGAACCGGGGAAGAAGACCTTCATGTTCGCATCAGCGTCACGGCCTGTTTCCAGGAAATTCAGTTTTTGCTTCGGAATACCACGATCGAAAGCAGTCACTGCCACATAATATTCTACGCCTCTTCTGGGGTAGTTGATAGAAGATCTGTAGTATCTGCGGGAGAGTCTGTCTCTACGTTGCAAATCAAGAGCATCAGCATCTCCGATTGCTACTTGGCCGCCGTGGCCGGGTAGCGGGATAAGCTTGCCGTCATAGAGGGCGTCAAACATGGTGTTCGATATATCTTCATGTTTAAAGAGCCTGGCTTGCAGATTCTTGATGGTCTTAAGATCAAGTTCCGGATGGGCGTCGGCTATAGCCTGAGCTTCTGTAGCCAGTGCAGGACTATAATCGACATCGGCAGAATAGATCGGGAAGCCGTAGAAATCATCTTGCTCGGGAACGAACTCGAAGAAATCGTTGAGCTGGTAGAATCTGGAATACTGATCCGTTCTGGCCCATTCATTCTTGTTGGGAAGATCGGTGTCAATGCCTAAGTAACCACCAAAGGTTACATACTCCGGCGTTCCTGCAATAACCTCGAAGTCTGCCAAAGCCTGAGCGGATTCAATTTGATCCCAACGATTGATCATTTCCCAATCAAGCTGAGAACCGCTGCCTGACTTGCCCCAGGTTGAGTAACCTTGGAAGTCATGACGCAGACGATAGGCAGTTATAGGGTTGACCAGAGCGTTGAAATTGAATATCCAGTTTCCTTCTTCATCAATGAGAGGTCTGAAGCGTTCTGGAATACTGGCAAAACCGCTGGCTACCAGTGCGGGATCAGCATAGCTATCCAGATGGGGCTTGGTGGTTTGCCAACCCATGTCTGCACCTGTTACGGTTTTCACATCGTAAGCATACTCAGAGCGGTTATCCCAGAAGAGGTCAATTCTATCCCCATCAGGGCTGAGCTCAGCATGGAGAGCAGGAATTTCCGGGGGTTCTGGCGGATTGTAGTGAGGGAAGATATCGGGCTGAGTCACAGTATCGAGTACCTGAGCTTGATCGTATATAGTGCTGGCCCACACGGCTGCACCTTTGAGCTCGTCCAGGTCTTCGCCAGGGAAGACTGCAACCACGATCTTCATGGTCTTACCGGGAGCAAGATTCCATCTGTATTTATAGTGTCCATCTTCGATCACATCATAATCTGATGTTCCGGGTTGGGCACCATAGAAAGAGAAGAGGAAACGTGTGTCGTTGGCAGAGGGTTGCTCATATTCGGTAGTCTCAGGAGCGTCTGGACGAAGGGGTTGGAACTTGCTATCGTTGGGGTTTCTTCCCGACAATAGCCAGTACTTTTCGTTTGCCGTTTTCCTGGGTTGGTAGTTGAAAGACAGAGGATGGAAATCATCCGGACCATCTCCCACTTTCCAATACCAGCAGTGGAATTTCAGCTCTTCCGGATCGGGAGTGCAAACTCGTGCACCCACAAATCCTGTGGTGAGGCCATTATCACCATCCTGATCTCTGGTGTAGGCAAATTCATAGCCTTCGCCTTTGACATAACCGGAGACGTCGTCTGCTGCTTTTTCAGGCCCCATACTTTGCGGACCGCAGTCTGCATCCATATAGATACCCATGGCGCAGTCATACAAGGTGTCACCAGTGGCAATATTCATGTTGGTGATATTGAACTCGACATAGACCATATTCTTAATGTAGTCAAAGCTCCATTGGTAGGACATCTGTCTCACGCGAACATTCAGATGTTCGTGTTCGTTTGTGCTCTTTCCGCCTCCGAAGTCACGATCTGTCTTAATGGCACCAAAGGGGTCATAATCGTAATAATAGGAGATGTAATCTTGCTCGGAAGTGGGAGCACCGTCCTCATCGATCAAGCCATCAGCATCATCATCATGAGGAGCTGAATAGGCATAGGATGTATAGGTTCGATCGGAAAGATCCATGAATCCCAGAGGATACCAGGTCTCGATGTTATCTCCTGTGGTGATGAGATTGTAGTTGTTGTTCTGGTGAATGTAAGCTCCACCCAGAGAAGAATAGATGGAAGGAAGCTCATCGCCTGCCCTTAAGGGGAAGGTATAGCCCACGCCATCTTCATCAATTATGCCATCACCATCATCGTCCTCTCCCCTTTTTTGTGATCTGGTGGAGGAGCTAGCGATATAGTCCACAGCGTTGTATAGATTGTATTCATCTACCCAGTTGGCGTTTCCTACAACCAGAGGGTTGTAGGCAGGCAGAAATTCGTAAAGGTCTTTGTCGCCATCGAAACCGACGGTTACCAATGTATCCAGCACGGGTTTTAGCCCGGGATGCCACAATGGAGAAGCATCCGAAACCGTTGCAGTACTGTCTGCAGAAGGATTGTTTGCCAACCAATAGAGCTGTCTACCGGCGGTGTCACGACGATATTTCTTGGCTCCAAACCAGAGTGCTCCCTGATAGAGATAGTCTATACCGCTACCGCCCGGATACTCCAATGATGGATATTGGGGAACCACGTCGTCACCAGATCCAAAGAACCCATAGTTACTGACGCGCAGCCAAATATTACCCACATTGTGATAGCGGGAAAGATCCAGCTTCTTGGTTCCACTTGATGGTACTGCCATCGCGGCGTAAGCAGTGCTCATTGTAAAGACCAGAGCAAGCGCGAGGCATAACACATACTTATTTAACTTCATGAAACACTCCATTTCTTAATTGCGTGCCAAAGTGAATTCTATGGGCACGATCACTAAAGTATCGACCGGTCTTCCACTGCTTCTGCCCGGCTGGAAGCGGATTCTGCGAACTGCAGCTATGGCAGCCTCATCCAATCCACCGGGACCAGCTTGGACGGAACGCCGGACTCTGATATCTCCAACCACTCCATCGCTGTAAACTTCAACTTCCAAAACCACTGTTCCCTGCACGCCGGCTCGCTTGGCGAAATCCGGATACTCGGGACTGATGCTCCCAATTGGCACAGGAGGATCATCATATGGTATAAACTCAACCATACGATCTTCTCCCTGCCCCAGATTGGCAGAACCAGTGGCATAGATATCCCCTATCTGATTGATAGCCTGGTTCAGCTCCTGTATATCTACAGGGTCTGTTCCAAACTCATCACTGATGGAGAAAGAGACATCTATCGCAATCTCAGTATCTGGCTGCTCAATCCGTTCTCTCTGCTCCATGGGGATATCCACCAGCTCCATCTCGGAGCTTGTGAAAGTCTGTTTCTTGGTTTCGATCTTGGGTGTAACCATCATAAAGAACAACAGGAGTGCCAAGGTCAAAGCCAAAGCCTTGCTGAATTGGGCATTGGCAATATCTTTCCAATCTACTATAAGATCAGGTTTCATATCTCCCCCTAATTCCTCTTGGTTTGAGCTTCAAAGGTTACTACCAATGTGTTGGCGTCCTGCAATTGACGCATGACGTCAGACATCACACCATACTTAGTTTCTCTATCTGTCCTGAAACAAACGATAAGCTCCGGATTCTCTTCTTTCTTTTTCAAGAGAGTGTTGTAGACCAAAATGTCTGCTTCTGTCTCAATCCGGGTGGGTAAATCGTCTATCAGGATAGTCTCATCCCTCATTACGTACACAGTACTTGTGAGGTTCCGCGGGATTCTCTCGATGCTCTCGGCAACCGGCCATCTGTCACGCTCCACCCAGAACTTCTTTTCCTGGACGAAAACCGTGGTGACCATGAAGAACAGGAGCAAGAGAAAGGCGATATCGGACATCGAGGACGTCGGGATATTGGCGTCGGCTTTGCGTGTGGTTCTAATGTTTGCCATTTCCTTCTCCTAGTTCGTTGAGAGCGATATCTTCTCTGCCTTCATGGCTTTTAGCCGGTCCACCACGAAAATCATATGCTCATATTTGGCGTCACGATCTGTGATGACTTTGAAGATCATCTGAGGATTCTCTCTCAATTTGGTTTTAATAAGGGCATCCAGAGTTGCGGTGTCGTAACGGCGCGGATTGTCCTTGTTAACTGCCACCGTGCCATCGGGAATAATCTGGAATCTCGTCATCTCTTTCTCAGTAAGAGTAAGAGTCTGAGTGCTTTCTTGTTCCTCGGTTGCCTGTGGCAAAACAATTTTAATACCTTCTTTGACGTCAAACTTGGTTGTCGCCATAAAGAAGATGATCAACAGGAAGGCGATGTCCGACATCGACGAAGTCGGTATCTCGGCTTTTCCCTTCCTTTTACGACCGATTTTCATCTTTCCCCCTTACTTGCTTTCGATAAGGGCTTCAACTACCTTCTCGGTGGCTCTTTGCATATCGATGACTAATCCGTCGACCATCGTAATGAAGATGTTATTAAAGAACTGGAGCGGAATAGCTGCAATCAAACCAGCTTGGGTTGTGATAAGAGCGATCATGATACCGCTGGCCACAATGGTGGCATCAACTGCACGAGC
>JAZHDE010000042.1:0-7518 GCA_036584515.1 Candidatus Cloacimonadota bacterium
CACTTGCAGGGAGAGAATGGCACAGGAAAGAGCTCGCTCTATAAGAAGCTGCTCCTGCCAGCTCTGCAAGCTGAATCGGACAAGCTTTACATCCTCTACATCGAGCAAATGATGAAGGGTCAGTTCTACGCTCTGAAAGCCCATGCCGCTCTCTCCGGCTATACCGGACGGATCAATACCGAATCTGAGTGCGTTGATTATCTGCTTCAGAATTTGGAAAAAGCTCTTGCCCAAAACAAAATTCCCGTCTTTGCCATGGTGGATGAATCCACTGCTCTTAAACATATCCTGGATCGGTTACAAGTATTGCAGCCGGATTTCACGCTAATCTTTAGCAGCCATAGAGACGAGGGGCTGGTGGCAGATCATTATCTTGCCCTGAGCCTCGTGAATCCAGAGCGGAGCGTCCTGCTTGAACAGTCTGACTAGAGTGTCTCTGGCTCTCATCCTGTTGGGAAACCTCTTTTTTGCCTTGGGTATTGTCTGGCTGGACAATCTCCAGATCCAGAGTATCTTCCTGCTGAGCCTGGGCTTTGTTTTGGCTTTCAGAAAAGGCTGGACCTTTGTCTATAAGGAACTCCGAGGACTGGCTCCCTTCCTTCTGGGCTGGGTGGCAGTTTATGGAATCTTTGCCTTGTCGGGCTTCAAACCTGCTGCAGAAGAATCTGCCGGGGCATATTGGCTGAGCTATGGAAGCAGCAGAGCAATGGTGCTGCTGAACATCCTTTTTGCCATACAGATTGTGGCTTCCTGGCTGAAGTGGCGTGATCTGATGTCCCTGCCTCTGCGGATCTCCAGCAAGAAATACCTCATTCTGGGCAAGTCACTTTATGAAACGGCTTTTTCTACCCACACAGCTCTGGGTTGCCACGTGAGTTTGATCCCCACCAATCAGCACGCCAAAGGCTGGAAACATAGCTTTAATCTGAAGCTATGCTATCTGTTGGCTTTATTGACTATAGTATTACAAGAATCGGAAATCAGGGGTGAGGCTATCGACAACAGAATAAAACACTGCTATGGGAGTAAACCATGAAATGGTATCATCTAGTCGGCTTCACTATCGTTGTGATGGTGAGCACCCTCTTCATCCGCATTCCTCTTCCGGGAGGGGGATACTTCAATTTTGGGGATGTCACTGTTATCTTTGTGGGGCTCTATGCCGGCTCTTTGGGTGGAGCTTTGGCGGGAGGTATCGGCTCTGCTCTGGCAGATCTGATCGGTTTCCCCGTCTTTGCCCCCATCACTCTGGTTGCCAAAGGTGCAGAAGGCCTGGTGGCAGGACTGGGTAAGGGAAGAGGCAAAGCCCTGAACCATATATATCCCATTTTAGGAGCCTTACTCATGGTGCTGGCCTATTTCTATGGCACGTGGATTCTTCCCACCTTTGGAATAGGTGCAGCAATCGCAGAAGTCCCAGCCAATCTAACTCAGGCTGTGCTTGGTAATATCGGCGCACGTATCCTTCTTGTGGCAGTTAAACGCATGGGATTGTGAGATGCCCAAGAACCGGGGGAGAATAACAGCATTTGACTAGGATGAGCTCTTGCCTTATTATGTCTCAAAACGATTAAGTAAATGTGAGGTAACAATGGCCCTTAAAGAATCACTGATCCGTTCCATCAAGAAAGCTATGCAAGGAGAGCTGGATAGCGTTACTCTATACGAAAACGCCGCCAATCACTCCAATGATAATGAAGTGAGGGATTTCTTCAAGTCCCGTCGGGATGAGGAAAAACAGCACTATAACTATCTGCTCAAGTACTACCAGGAACTCTCAAACGAGATTGAGCCCAGCGATCTGAGCCCGGAATTCTCTGCCGAGACGGGATTGAACCCTATCATCTCAGAGGAATTCATCCGCCGGATTGGTTCCGATCAATACCTCTTCTCTGCCATTTCCACAGCTCTGCTCTTGGAAAAAGATGCCATCGAGCACTATCGCACAATGGTAAGTGGGACCGATAATCTGACCCTGAAGTCTTTCTTCGGCATACTGACCCGCTGGGAAGAAAAGCATTATGAAGACCTACTGGCAGTACAGAAAGAAGCAGAGCAGTACTATTGGGAAATCAACCGCTTCGAACCTTTCTAAACCCTAGAAATAGAATTGTTCCAAAACGCTCAGGCTCTTCAGTCTGAGCGTTTTGCTAAACCTGCCCTCAAAGGCTGAGACAAAGAAACTATTCAGTTCTCGCACCAAAGCACGGTTAAACTTGAGCTCCTGCATGTGCAAACCGATCTCTGGAAGGAGATGCAGGATTTGCGAAGCTCCCGGACTAAGCACCAAGATCCCGTTCTCTTCAGTGATAGACTCAGCACAATCCCTGCATATAACACCGCCCTGCCGCAGGTCCAGGATCAAGCGCTGCTCTCCTGGGCAACCGCATAACTCGCAAGAATCAAGCTTCAATTCATAGCCGCTGAGACTTAAGATCCGGCTGAAAAAGCGCCACCAGATGCAAACCGGCTGGATATCCGTTTTCCTCAAGTAATCCAGATAGTTCCGCAGCAATTCAAAATACTCCCCTGCTTCAGAAGGAGAGATCAGAATCTTGCTCAGCAGCTCTGACCCCAACTCAGCAGCTACCCAGTTCTGAGCCTGTTCATGCAGACTGTTTCCCCGGATCAAACTGGCTTCAGAGAGCAAAAATAAACCCTGTTCAATCGGTTCGTAGAGGTTAAACTCATACTCAAAGAGTTGAACCAAGGGATTGTTAGCGTGCTGTTTTCGATAGCCTTTGGCAAGGATGCTGATCTGACCGAGTTTACCGCAAAAAGCCTGAATAATCTGGCTGCTATCCCCATAGGGGCTGTGCTTTAGGATGATGCCATGATCTTTGACTTTGGCCTTCACAAGCCCAGCTTTGCCTTCAGTTCCCGCAGATCTATCGGATCTGCGAATATGGTCTTGTGATTTGTGTAAGTCACAAATCCCGGTGCACTCTTGCGAGGTTTACGCACAAAGCGAATCTGAGTGTAATCCACCGGAACATTCTGCGAGAACTTGGCTTTGCTGTACCAAGCCGCCAGAGCAGCACAGAGCTCCACCAGTTCAGGCGAAGGATCTTTCTTGGTGTAGCAGCGTAAAAGTACGTGAGAACCGTGATAGATACGGGTATGAAACCACCAATCGGTAGGACGTCCCAGTTGGGTTGTGATAAAATCGTTCTCCCGTGCCTTTCTGCCGATGAAGATCTCGTGATCCGCACTAAGTTTAACACTGAGCAGCTTTTCCGCCTGAGCCAGCTTCTGGCTCAGTTTCTTCACCTTACCCGCGCCGGGAGGATAGATCAGCTCTCCGTTCCTGATGCGCTCCAAGATCAGTTCCAAACGCCGGAGCTCTTCATCTGTCTTAACCAGATTGGCTTCGATCACCGCCAATCCGCTCTTAGCTTTATGATACTTCTTAAGATAGAAGTTCATGTTTTCCACCGCACTTTTCTCCGGAAACAGAGGTATCTCCAGCTTCTTCAACTCAGGATCGTGATAGTCGCAGGCATTAACAACTGTAGTCCCGGCCTTGATATTGGAGAGCTCATACTTGATGGCTTCGGCATAGCGGAACCAGAGTTCACCCTGCCGCGCTACCTCCAGATCACCTTCCTGTTGCAGCTTACGACGCAGCACTTTTTTGTGTTCTTTGTCCCAGAATCTCGTCACTGAAGCTTGTTCTTCCAGATGTTTACGCTGTTCCAGCACACGCTGGTGATAGGCTTCGAAATAGCTGTTGAGACTATTGCAGGCAATCGTTTCAGAAGCACCTGGAAGCTTGATCTCCAGAGGAAGAATTACCTCGAACAACCTGGGTTCATAAGAGGTTTGTGGCGCTTGATAGACCAAATTGGGCAATACCTGACGCTGGGGATTATCGGCATAACTGTATTTATGGAGGGCGTCCACGATCACCAAGCTTTCTTTATCCTGCTTGCAAAGAATGGCATTGGGATGCTTGGTGCTCAGCTCCAAAACGATCTGCCAGTGTATCTTATCGCCATAGATATCTTCACTGAGATAGTCCAGACGGATAATGCGATCGCTATCTTCCAGGGCAATGCTCTTTAGTTCCGCATGATGCAATTGAGTCCATATCTGCCTGTGCTCAGCTATCTGTGCGGTTCTGTTCCAATATAGCAGAGCTTCGCGGGCAGAGAGCAGCACTGTGAGAACCGCTCCGTTTTTGTGGCGGATCGCCAGGAGCTCCGGGCTCTGCTCAATTCTCTCGATGCCAATGCCAAGCGGTTGCTTTTCCTTCAGCCAAGCCTTAAGATATGAATATTCCACAATCCTCTCAATTTAGTTTTGCCTTGACACGCAAGGCTGCTTATATATTTAGGACAAGAAAGCAGAATACAGTTAAGGAGTCAAGTATGAAAGCTACGACTTGGATAATCTTGGCAGTAGTTTTGGCAATAGCAGCACTGATTTTTGGCATAATGTTTTCCGGATCTGCCAAAAAAGCCAAAGCTTTGGAAGAGAAAAACGCTCAACTCACCGCCGAGTACAATGAAGCTACAAACACCATCACCGAAATTCAATCCAGCCTGGACGCTTTGGATCGGGACCTGCTGGGACAAATCTCTCCCACCGAGGAAGTTCCCGGTTCCACTCCTGAAGACAGACGAGCCCGTTTGATCGGCAACATTGCCACCATGAGAACTCAGATTGAAGCGGATAAAGCCCGCATTGCAGAGCTGGAACGCCAGCTATCCTCATCCAATTCTCAGCTCCGTGGTGTTCAGAATATGATCAACCAATTACGCAACTCCGTCGCAGATAAGGAGACCATCCTAAATGAGCTGCAGGCTCAGCTAAACAGCACCACCCAGACCCTGGAATCCGAACGCAGACTTTCTGCCGAGCAGATTCAGAGAAGAGATCAGGAAATTGCCGATCGTCAAGTAGCTTTGGATGAACAGAGAACTCGCGAGAACACCATGTATTACATCGCAGCCTCGAGAGCTCAACTGATTGAGAAAGGCATTGTGGATCGTCGAGGCGGTCTCTTGGGTATCGGAAGAGTTTCGACCGTTGCCTCAGACTACGACGTCTCAAACTTCACCGGTATCAACCTGGGTGAAACCACCACCATCACCTTCCCAGCCACCCGCAGAGGATATTCCATCCTCTCTGATCAGAGCGCCGGAAGCTACACAGTGCAGAAGACCGGGCAGAACTACGTTCTCACCATCACCGATCCCCAGAGCTTCAGACGCCATAAATTCATCGTTATTGAGCTGCTCTAAATAAGCAAGCATCATCATATAAAGCCACCTCATGCAGGTGGCTTTTTTCATTTCCGGCTTGACATAATTCCACCTCTCACAATCTTATCCGATAAATCCCTTGGGATTCTGACACCGTATTCATAAATGAAATATAGAAGGTGCACCATGAAAAAAACCTACCAAGACCTGCTGCAGGAATTCCTCAGCTACAAACCCGCCTACACGGAGCAGATCGCACGCCTCACCAAACTTGAGATTTCTCCCCAACTCCCTCTCAGAGACTTCTTCGTTCAGACCAAAGAACTGGTGCTGGAAGCCGAGAAATTCAATCAGTTAGTCCTAAAAGATCCGGAGCTCAAGCAAGCGACTCTTCCGGAACTGGAGAAGCTCAATAAGGTTTTTTACAATGAGCTTGTCCCGCAGGAAGGATACTCCACCTGCCTGGTAAATCCGGACTATGCCATCAAACTCTTTGGCTTGGAAATGGGGCAGCTCCTTTGCTGCATCTATACCAAATTCCGCAGCTTCCGCCAGGACTTCCTAAAGCAGGATTATCTCACACTTTCCGAGATGATGCAGCTCTATTTTGAGCTTTTTGAACTGGCAACAAATGGAAACACCGAATTCCCTGCCTGGCTGGCAATCTATCGCAAGATCAGTCTGCAAAGCCAAAAAAGCAAAGCATATCAGCAAAACCTGCAAAGGCTGAGCCCCGAATTCAGCCTCTACCGCGACATCATCCAAACTGCCGATCTCACCGACCTGCGCTACCTCTATCGCTATGGCGTCTATCTCAGTGAACACGACCTGGCTATGGCAAAATTTATCAATGCTTATCCCGCCACAGAGTTGGAAGCCATTGCCACCTACATCGTGAAAAGCTGGGTGGATGGCTTTGTTAGAGCCCGCAAAGATTATAAGATCAAGAACTATGTAAACCTGATGATCCCCTGCGGGATGGAACGGCTAGGCAAGCTGATTATTGCAGAGCTGGATAAGCTTGGCCTGCAGGCTTTGGTTCCTCAGCCCCACTCCAATGGTATCAATCGCCAGGTCTCCTATGATCATCGTTTTGACTCGGCTTTGATCCTGGATCGTGAAATGGTGGATATCAGCCTGCAACACGCAGAAGAGATTCTGGAAGAGCTCAAAGACCTGATTAGCCTCCAAGCCGGACCAGTCTATGTGGAGCTCTTTGGAGAAACCCCCTTCTCTCCGGATGCCAAAGCCAGCGCCCTCAAGCTCAGCGATCAGCAACAGGGGCTTTACAGAGAACTTACCGGAAAGAATGCTCAGCTATATTACAAGTATTACAAGCGAGATGAGGTCAGCTTCTGTATCATCGCCTTCCCCTCCACAGAGATTGGTGAACGCTTCCCGGAAATCTTTGCCGATACCCTGAAAATAAACCTTCTGGATAGTGCCCATTATGCCAAGATTCAACAGAATATCATCGACGTGCTGGATACTGCCGAATACGTCCATGTGAAAGGCAGAGGCTCAAACGAGACCGACATCATGGTGCGCATGCATCCCATCACCGACCCCCAGAACCAGACCAATTTTGAGAACTGCGTGGCAGACGTCAATATCCCCGTCGGTGAGGTCTTCACCTCGCCCCTGCTCACCGGAACCAACGGTGTCCTGCATGTGGAAGATATCTACCTTGGAAGCCTGCGCTACTTCAATATCAAGCTCCGCTTTGAAGATGGCTGGGTGAAGGACTACTCCTGCACGAATTTTGAAAACCCGGAAGATGGTAAAAAATACATCCATGAGAACCTGCTTCTCCCCCACAACAGCCTCCCGATAGGAGAATTTGCCATTGGCACCAATACCCTTGCTTATCAGATTGCCAAGAAGTATGATATCCTTTCCCTGCTGCCCATTCTGATCATCGAGAAGATGGGTCCGCACTTTGCCATTGGCGACACCTGCTTCAGCCACGAAGAAGATGCCCCTCATCCCAGCTTTGTGAACGGTAAGGAAATGATCGCAGTGGAAAACGAGCACTCTGCCAAACGCAAGGAAGATCCCTTTGGAGCCTATACCCAGAAGCACATGGATATCACCCTGCCCTACGAAATGCTCGCTTCCATCACAGCCATCAGCAAGGACGGCTCCAAGACCGATATCATCCGGGATGGCCTCTTTGTGGTGCCGGGTACCGAGGAATTGAATATCCCGCTGGAACAGTGAACAGAGATCAGTGAACAGACAGTGACGAGAGACAAGTGCTGCGCTGCTCCCACTCTCCTGGTCTGCCAAACTCCGATTTGGCAGAAACGCT
>JAZHDE010000043.1:0-7488 GCA_036584515.1 Candidatus Cloacimonadota bacterium
ACCGTAACCGTCTGAGTTAATCCACTCCCAGACACAGTAATGGTTCCAGTCCGTGAGGTTGTGAGGGGATTAGCCTCGTAATAAACTGTTACTGAAGCATTACCAGAGCTACTAGACGGACTTACATACGCCCAACTAATATTATCGCTTGCTGTCCAACTTATGTTTGAAGTAACAGAGAACGATGATGAACCGGCTTGATAACCAACGTTGATACTTGAAGGATTAACAGATAGATTGTTGCCAATTTCTGAACCTAATGGGTATTCTGACATTATGCTATTGTATGCATTGCTACTTACTGCAACACTCTGGGATGCCAATGTACCTGCGGCGTAACCATAATTGTAATAAGCTGGTTCTCCCTGAAATCTTCTGCTCCTAAGAGAGCCTCCATAACTAGGATCAGAGTCAATTAAGTAGCAATTTGCGTTGCCGGTCTGCTTATAAATCAGATTTCTACCTACAAACATTGGTACTGTTGAGTTGATCGATGGAGTCAATGGGTCTAGTTGGCTGCTTACCGCGCTATTAGGAAACACAAAGTACTCGGTGTTCCAGTTGCTTGAAAGCAGCGAAGCATCATTTTCACTGTCAATGCGCCACTTGTATCCTTGTTGATAGTAGTATATGTCGCTTGAGGAGGGGCTTTTTATCAGCATCCCTGATGATAGTGATGGACGCGGATATACGGTGAATGAGGCTGATGATCCGGCTCCTGACAATTCGTACCAAACACCGCTAATTTTATAGGCAACTTTGCCTGTAAAAGTTGTGGTCTGATTTGATGTGTGCTGATCTGTAATATATACTCTTTGTTCCCGATAGGATGAACCTCCACCAGGGGCTAGATAAACCGATTGACCAAGCGGTACTCGAAACAAAAAGCCAGAGGCATTGTAATAGTTTACTCCGGTATCCTCTAAAGTAACTCCAGTCGTACCAGTGTTAGCTATTGTATACCTGTAGTAGGTGTTTATGTCCCCCGCAGGAATCGTGCCACTGTACTCATTTGGTAATGAGTAAATAGTAGCTGGATTGGTTCTGGTAGCATAAATTCCTAGATACTGAGAGAGCGATATTACGGAAGGTCGATTATTATTGATAAAGTTTGATGGATCTGTCCAGCCTGTTGGACTTGATGTTGAAGAATAACCACTTCCCGGAGACCCCCAGCTTGTGCAATTGGAGTATCTCAGCTCATAATGAAGGTGTGCAGAATATAGCCCACCTGCATCTCCAATTGTTCCTATTTGCGATCGCCGATTTACATCTTGGCCATTGTTAACAGACATACTATTTAAGTGCGCGTACAATGTCTCTACAAGTGTTCCGCTACTCAGTTGGTGTCTAATAATTATTACGTTACCCCATCCTGTTCCACCGTTACCTCTATATACTACGGTACCATTCGAAGAAGCATAGACTGGTTGCCCTAAGTCAGTATTGCCTCCACCTTCTCCATTCCAGTCTTCTCCTAGATGATATCCGTAACCTGAGTAATAATTCAAATAGTCTTGAGCGTTATACCAACCATCTCCATCGCTTGATTGAGTAGCATATCCTGTTGAACCTACTGGATAGTCAAAACCATCAGACACAGGTATACTGTAACACAAAGATGCAATACAATGCGCAATCAAGAACACGAAAAACAAAGTCTTCTTAGTCATTTTTTTCTCCTTGTCATCAATTATGGAATTTAGTGAGTTTTACTTTTGTTTGATATTGCTTCCCACTTGAGCTTAGGTATACATCGTTCTCGTATACAGTCTCGATCATATAGTCTTCTAGGCTATCAAAGAAATCCATCCCAAGTGCCTCAAGAAAACTAACTATTAAGCCTGAAAGGCCGGATTCATATACAACTAATCTTACCCTCATCCATCTATTCCATGGGATTTGGGTGCCGGTCTGGGCAGAGTTTGAGCCTGTCCCGATATAGCTATCTGCATAATAAATGAAGGCAGAATTGTTTTTATCACGAACATCTAGCCCGATATTAGACCCTGGGCCGTTAATAACCCATATTGCTGAACCTTGGATTGTAGATGGAATAAAAAATAACTCAGTATTGCCCAATACATCTGGATTTGGGCTAAGATGTGCAACTTGATCTTGGTTGTCATCACTTACTGTGATCTTAGTCGGTTCATTTGAACATGAACACAGAAACAAGGTTACTACAAATACAACGGCAATTCTTAACATGGCTTCTCCTTACTGATTATTGGTGAATATCAATTATACAATTCTTCAATCCTACTAAATTGTATGCAGATGAGATTATCACAGGGTTTTCCAGCCACACTATACAACCATTTTAGAAAATACCTAGTTCAACTTTACCCATAAAACCTATCCCTAAATTGTCGTCAATAAATATTTTGATTTTTTATGATCTGTATAGGGTGTGCTGATTTGCATGTAATACAGTTTCCACTATGTAGCAACATATATACGAGCAAGCGCATAGCTTTGTTAACAACTGTTTGTCGATTGAATCAAAGTAATCCACAACTGCTTTCTCAAGCTGTTTCAAGGAATCATAAAGCCTGTTGTGCAATATGTTTTGTTTGAGATGCTTCCAGAGACTTTCTACTGGATTCAGCTCTGGAGAATATGGGGGAAGAAGCCAGATTTCGATGTTATTCGGAACAACTATGTACTTAGACTTGTGCCAACCAGCCTGATCCATTATCAGTCCAGCCTTCTCTAAATCCAGTGATTTGCTGAATTCATCAAGATAGACATGCATCAATTCGGTATTAACAAACGGTAGCAGCAAACTAAACTGGTCACCAGTTCTTGATGCTACTGCTGAGTAAACATAGAAGTTCTCGTAGCCTTGTCTCACCTTCACTCCGAACCTCTTTTCGCCCACTTGCGACAGAGTGATGACTGAAGCCCAAATCTAGCTTCATCAAAGAAATAGATAGAGTACGACTTCTCTTCATCAAACTGGTTGATGAGATCTAGAGTTTTTTGTAAAGTCATCCCTTTCTTCCTCTGAGCCATTAGCGTGAGTTGGAGGGGCTTTCGTATTACATAACTCATCTTTTTCAACGTGTTGGATAATGCAGATTTCTTAATATCGATGTCTAAAACAAGTTTTATGTAACGGCAAAGAGTCTCCAGTGTCCAGTTGATGTCCTTTCCATCAGGAGTTTTGCTACTATCAAGCCACTTAGATATCTCCCGCTTGTTTTCCTCGCTAAGTAAGGCCTGACGATGTCCTTTGGGTCTGTCTCTAAGTCCATCTATTCCGCGCAAACTAAACTCACTAACCCACCCTGTAGATTGTCCTGGGTTCTGTACAGAATATGGATGCTATGTAAAGACATCGTTCTTACGGAACTATATATTGGCGATTTATTGTGTCACCCCTGCCGGGGTTCAACCGGTCGTGGGCTCCTTTACCATAGGTTCCGCTGCACTCCACATCAGGTTATAGAATGGCGCTCCTCAGGATCTTGCGGGCCTGCCCCTAGGGGTGTGTTGTGGTGGAGGGTTTCTGCCAAATCGGAGTTTGGCAGACCAGTAAACTCGGGCGAACACACAGGTCTGCCCCTACGGGTGTGTTGTTATCTTGTTTTGTGGTTGCCTATGCTGCGTGCTGGTTGAAGTCCAGAGCCGGCGGTATAGTCTAGTGGTAGAAGCAGATCTGGGAGAGCCGGCTTGAACTCCAACCGATGGATGGTGCTTCACAGGTTTGTGGTTCCAGTAACTTTTGATATCCCCATAAGTCTCTGCATATCATGGGAATCTGCACTTGCGGAAAAGATTCCACGGATAAGTGTCCCCGAAATGGCGAAAGTGTCCCTCTATAAGTAGTGAGGGGAGATCTCAGAATGTACGATTTACGATGTACGATTGTCCGGGTTTGTCCCTTGTTGATCTTTTAAACAGTGTATAGTGTGTATTATTAGGTGGTGGAGTGGTGAAGTGGTAGAGTGAGGTTGGGTGTCACCCCTGCCGTGGTCCATCTGGTCGGGGGATCCTTTACCTGAGGTTCCGTTCCTCCACCCCACCAAACCGCAAGCGGTTTTTTGGGGTGGATGAGCGAAACCCCGGGTCAATAGCATGATAGACAAGTTCTTGTGGTTTAACTCATCACCCCCAGGCAAGAAAACCAAGGCTTTCTTGGCTGGGGGTGATGGAACTTTGTTTGATACATACGTAAAGCCAGTCGATGGGTTGCCACCCATCGCTATCAGATGATCGCCCCTTCAGGGCTTTTCCGGGCGAACACACAGGTCTGCACCTACGGATGGGTTGTGGTGGAGGGTTTCTGCCAAATCGGAGTTTGGCAGACCAGTAAACTCGGGTGAACACACAGGTCTGCCCCCACGGGTGTGTTGTGGTGGTGGCTTTCTGCCAAATCGGAGTTTGGCAGACCAAATACCGCGGGTGAACCGCAATTCACCCCTAAAGATACGTGGCTTCAGTCTCCCAGCTACACCAGTACTTTCTTGTCACTGGTCACTCGTCACTTGTTTGCGGCGGAGCCGCTGGCTTAGCCGCAACCAGCTCCCGGAGCATGGCGCTGGCCAGGGCTTTGGCTCCTTCACCATTCTCCGCAGCAGGACCTGTGCAACCCGGGCAGCCATCCGTGCAGGGACAGGCTGTCACCAGAGCCAGAGCGTCGATGAGCACTTTGTCGCAATCCTGATACAGCCTGCGGGAGAGTCCCACGCCGCCCGGGATGGTGTCAAAGATCGCCACACAAGCATCTCCGGAGGCCAGGTCACACTTGCTTTCCCAGAAGAGATCGAGGTCTTTACGATCGCAGCTCACAAAGAAGGGAGAGATGTTCACCAGCAGATAGCCAAGTCCGGAAAGACCGCTCTGGATCAGCACATTGGCTTCTGCCAGACGATGGCAGCGGGGGCAGAGGGTCACGAGGTTTTCCGGAGCATTGGCGTCTTGCGCCCGCTCAAACTTGCGGAAGGGGATTTTGTGGTGCACTTCAAAGGCTTTGCCGTCTTCCTGGATGCCGCAGTTCTGGCAGCGGTGGCCGTCTCTCTGTCTGATCTGGCTGCAGAGTTTATCCCAGCCCCGGCCGTAGTTATTGGGGTCATTGCGCCACAAGCCCTGATCCCGCAGCTTGCCGATGGTGTTTTGGTTCAGGCTGATCCACCAGGCGATGGTATCCAGTTCCGAGGGCGGCAGGTCCAGCTCTTCGTAGCCCAGGATTTCCTGAGTCTGAAAGCGGAGCTTCTTGAATCCTGTGATAGTGGTGGTGACCTTCACTCTGCCCATGTATTTGGCTCCACCGGGCAGGCGTGAGCTCATAAAGAGTTGCAGCAGTTCGATCTCCGTCTTGCGTTGCGGCATGGTGTAGTAGTTCACCACGATGGGTTCGAGCTCCACTCTGTCCTCTTCCAGATCAAGTTTATTGACCTTCCAGGTATCGCCCTGATCCAGATAGATGGCATTGGGATGCACCATCCAATAGGCGCTGGCTTTATCCACATAGCCGATCAGCTCGCCTCCGGAGACCAGTTGCATCTGGCTGGAGGCGTTGCGGATAGAGACGTCCTGAGCCGGGTAGCTCTCCAGCTTTTTCTGGTAGCGTCCGCCTACTTTCCGTATCCTTCCATCCTCTTGCAGGATTTGCAGATGTGGCTCCAGCAGCACAGCAGAGACGGCTCCGAAGGGCTCATCCACCAATAGTGCCATGTCCGCAATGGCACAGAGGAGATGCTTTTGCAGGATCTCGGGATTGTCGGGATCGATCAGAGCTTGTTCGGGGCTGCGTTCAAAGATAAATTCCGGGTGCTGGCAGATGTATTGATCCAGCGGATTGGCGGCGGCAACCATGATGGTGAGGGCGGTCTGGCCTTGTCTTCCGGCGCGCCCGGATTGCTGTTTGGTGGCGCTGATAGTGCCGGGATAGCCGTTGAGGAACACAGCATCGAGACCTCCGATATCGATGCCCAGTTCCAGAGCGTTGGTGGAGACCACCAGTTGCACCTCGCCTTCGCGCAGTTCTTTCTCGATCTGGCGCCGGTTTTCTGCCAGATATCCACTGCGGTAGGCTCGGATCTTGGCTTCCAGACCGCGGTTGAGCAGGTAGAGATAGAGGATTTCCACACTGCGGCGGGGTCCTGTGAAAAGGATGGCCTGACCCGGGCTATCCAGAAATCGGCGGGAGATGGCGGTGGTTTCCATCAGGGCACTGCGGCGGATGCCCAGCTCGTGATTGACCATGGGTGGATTCAGGATCAGGAAGACTCTCCTGCCATGCGGGGAGGCATCCCGCTCGATCATGGTAACTGGTTCTTCGAGCAGCTTTTCAGCCAGTTCTTTGGCATTGGCAAGGGTGGCGGAGGTGCAGATAAACTGCAGCTTCCTGCCATAAAAGGCGGCAATCCGTTTGAGCCGGCGGATCAGATTGGCAAAGTGAGAGCCAAAGACACCTCGATAGATATGGACTTCGTCGATCACGACATAGTGCAGATTGGCAAAAAATGGAGCCCAAAGGCTGTGATTGGGCAGGATTCCCATGTGCAGCATATCGGGATTGGTGAAGAGCACCTGAGCCTCCTTGCGGATCTTCTGGCGCAGGTCTGTGGGAGTATCGCCATCGTAGATGCCACAGTGGAGCTTGCTGCTTTTGGGCAAAGAGGGGTTCAGAGCGTCCATCATAGCACTGAGTTTCCCGGCCTGATCCTGTGCCAGGGCTTTGGTAGGGAAGAGCATGATGCTGCGGCTGGAGGGCAGATTGAAAAGTTCCGTGAGCACCGGTATCTGGTAACAGAGGCTTTTCCCGCTGGCCACTCCGGTGCTGAGCACCAGGTTTTCTGTCTTGTGAATTGCCTCAAGTGCATCGGCCTGATGGGTATAAAGCTTGTCTATGCCACCAGCGTGGAGCAGGTTTAAGAGCCTGTCTGGCAGCCATTCTGGAAGCGGTGCCCATTCCGGCTGGCGCTCTTCTTCAGTTTTTGAGGCAACGATGCTCTCCCGGAAACGAGGATCGCTGAGGATGTCCTCGATATACGCGTCCAGGCTTCCCAAGTGTTTGAATCCACTCATGGCAGCTTGACGTATCTGAGGGTTTGGCTCATGTTCTGGCTGGAAATCTTGAGGAAGTAGAGCCCTGGGGAAAGCTTGAGCTCCAGTTCCCGGCTATCCAGATTTCCTTCCTGCCGGCTGGAGTGGAGCAGTCTGCCGCGCAGGTCGAAGATCACCAACTGGTAGATATCCCGGAAGGGTGTCTCCAGCAGAAAGTAGTCTCTGCCGGGATTGGGATAGAGCCGGAAAGATGGTGCGGGAGAGAGTTCATCCTGAGAGGAGCTGCCGCCTTGGCTCCTGAGCTCCAGATCGTCCAACCAGAGGGCAAAGCTATCCCAAGAGATGGCTTGCCAGGCCAGCCGGATGTTTTGCTGCTGCCAGGCACTGAGGTCATAGGTATAAAGCGTCCACTGCTCCGGCACTTGCAGATAGGGCTCTGGGGATAGAGGCACAAAGTCTGCCGGATCGTCG
>JAZHDE010000044.1:0-7484 GCA_036584515.1 Candidatus Cloacimonadota bacterium
TAAATATTACCTGTATAATCATAGTATAGTGATTCAGACGCATAGAAACCCACTTTGAACTCGTAGTTCTTATACCAATAGATCTCTTCATTGGTTTCTTGATCTGTATATGAACTATCGCATACTAAATGATCGTGTCTATTCAAGCTTCCAGTGTACACTTTAACGTACATTTTGAGTATCTTTTGCCCTAATGTCAATTTCATGTATTTTGGATCACGTAGCTTAGACACTGGCAAATACTTGTCAGTTACAATATAATATCGATTGCCATTTTCATCTTTAAAGAGAGCAACAGCTTTATTTTCAAGCACTCCATACACGTCTTGAATGAATGTCAGCGATCTCATGGTTAACCGCTTATTCAAACTACAAGAACTTAATACTATTACTATACTTATCAATACAATGATAATGAAAGCATGTTTCATTTTACTCTCCCTTCTCTTTCTTAAGAGTAATAATTGGGCTGAATTTCCTTAGGAGAACTGGGAAGTATTCTTTGATGTTTACGCCCATTTTTTCTCTTGCCATCTCGTATTTATCCAAAGCATTTATAAACTGCCGTACATACACAAATCCTTGTTCTTCATCCCATTTGAGGATTCCTTCCGCCTCCTGAATACCATAGTACTTCTCATTCAGTTTATAGGTAATGGCCCGGACAAAGCACTCGTAGCTATTCACATCGGGAATGATCTGAGGATCGATATTCAGGCTGTTGATGAGCTTCTCAAAAGCTTGCCAGTCTGCTGAATTCTGAGCAATGCAGTCATCAATGATTGGATTCACAAAGACATGGGCAAATTCATGCCATAGATAGACCCTTAGGCATATCTCAGCTCTTTCATCTTCAGCATCTTGGTCAAAGCCTATCGTGCAAGACACCTCACCGTTTTCAGGCACATTACATCCCGCATAACCGCAAGTCTGCAGAGGAGAAAACCTGAGAGTGTAACTATCCGCTTCCAGGCCAAGATATGATTCCAGCTCAACCGCTGGATCACAAGCTCCGTTTATGGCTATTACCTTCTTTATTGCTTGCTGATAGTAACCAGAATGATCTTCAAAGAATTGCTTAAACCCACTCACCCTGGCGAAATCTTGCAGACCGATAAAGAAATCCATCCAGTTCTGCTTGCTCCCAGCCCTTAAGCACAAATACTCTGAGGGTTCCCAAACCAGGCTCAATTCATCACCAAGCTCCATGAAGAGCATGGAATTAACCGGAGCATCGAAGCAGAAGGAATCATTAATCGCCTTGTAATGTGCTACAGCAGGATGATCTATGAAGCTAGAGAACCAGGACAGCATGTCCTGATAGTAGCTACTATTGCTGTTGCGATTGATATTCGAATCGCCAGCCACAAGCTGGAGAGCGGTGAGTAGTTCCATTCTGGGATCAATGATTATACTCATTTTCTTCATAAATCTTCTTCTTCATATTTATGAATATTCGTCAAGACTAATCTTCAACTGGCGAGCCACATCAATCCGTTCAACAATCGAAATCCGCAATTCCCATTGACTAATTCACGCCTTCTTTGATACTGCTCTAGCAATAAACTCACTAGGAGATGTCATATACAACATTCGTTTCGATGCAGGGAGAGAAGATCTCGCTTATAGGGAATATGTTGATGCATCTGAGGTTGGCGTGATTCACTGTTACTGATATTGCGAGGTATAATTATGCATAGTGTTCTTAGCGCCTATCTTCTGAATGAGGGGAAGCAACCAGTAGATTATATTCTGGAAAAGTTTGAGGATCAGGATATCGTGCTTTTGGGAGAAATGCACTATTTTCGCCAGCAAGTGGAGCTGTATCATCGTTTGATACCAATTCTCCCGGATCATGGCATCACGATAGTGGCCACGGAGTTTGGCCGTCGGGCGGATCTAGCTCTGAACGACGAGTCCTGTCCAAAGAGTGGTACGATTTCCCTTTGGCAAAACTCATCACCCTCAGGCAGGAAGCATTTTGGGGATACCAAGAGTATCTGGATATATTCAGGACGATCTGGCAGCAAAACCGCATAAACCCACCTGAAAAGCAAATCCGCTGCGTTGGTCTGAACGATCCCTACGACTGGAAGCTATACAACCAAATATGCCGCGAACAAAACCGCAAGCCCAATCCGGAGGAGATTGATTTGATCTGGAAGGATTGCAACGAAAATAAATGGCTGGAAGCACTGAAGGCATATCACCATCCCGGACATACCAAAGTATTAGTCATCATGGGCTCTCACCACGCTTTAACGCGTTATCGCGAGCCTAGTTTCAATATTGAGAATGGCTGCAAAGTCTTCAAAAGTTTCGACACGATCCGCTTTGGCAACCATCTTTATGATGAGTATGGTGATAGAGTGTATAGTATCTGCTATTACGATCCCTGGGATGCCATTGAAGTCGATGCTCCCTGCAAGGCTCCCGGCGGCGGTATCATCGAGACGATCATCAGTCCACACTTTTCCGAATTGGCTTTTGACCTGCAAGGCAGCCCGGTGGGCGATCTGCCAGATGATAGCTTTTACTCATTGGGTTATGAGGATTTCCGATTGAAAGTCATTGCCGATGGCATGATCTATACCTGCAAATTCTCCCAGTTCAAAGACCTGAAGCCGATTCCGGATTTTATTGATGAAGACAAACTGCAGGAGTTTCGAGATTTTGCACCGTTTAACGATATGACGGATAAACAGCGCCATCGCTGAATGTGCAAAGATCTGGTAAAGCAATCCTGGGTTTTCGGGTTGCGCAATCGTAGGAACATATTAGCTCCCGCCCATACCTTTGAGCGCTCACGCTCAAAGGTATGGGCGGGAGCTTTTTACGAAGATGTTTGTCTTTGCCGGGTCCCCAGGACTGCGTCCTGGGCTATATTCAGCGTCCTCCACTTCGTTCCGGACTTCCTGGCTACCGCGGGACATTCTGCTCCTTTTCACACAGTCTCGAAGGCAGGAATCCATATTATAATGTGCCCTCTGTGGTAAAAAAAAGAAACCCTCTGTTTCACAGACCAAAAGGCGAAGCAGCGCAGCACTCGTCACTCCCCAAAAGCGACAAGATGTCGCTTCCACTCTGTCCACTTGGCGAAGCCAGGTTTCCGAAACCCGTAGTCATCCTCGTAATGAGAACCGTTTGCATTTAGACCAGGGCTGGTTATTCTATCCTAACGAAGGAGCTAATTGCTGAACTAACGAATTTAACACTATAAGGACGTGTGATATGAGGAAAATAGTATTCATGAGCTTGGGTCTGCTCTGGTTGGCTAGTCTGACAGCGCTGGAAGTCTTTACAGAGACTTTCAACACCAGTAGTACTCCACCCGGCTGGCATATCGCCGGAACCATCGGCATCGGGCATACCGATCCCGGAACCGCCAAAACCAATGCAGATTTCTTTAAGACAGAAAACGGCTATAACTACCTGCGCCTCACGGAAAACTCCACTTGGAGCCGAGCCTGGGCCTATTATACAGAACAGAAATTCAGGATGAAAGGCACCTGGAGCCTGGATCTGGATATCCGGTTGGGGAAAACTCACGACGGAATCGAAACCAATATCGGGGCCGATGGCCTCACCTTAGTCTTTGCCGATGCTGCCACAGTTGAAACCGCCGGAGTCTTCGATCCCGCCAAAGTAGAAGGCGGTTACGGTCAATATCAGGGCGCGCCCCGGGGCGGAAAACCATCCATCCCCACCAACGGAGCTTTGGGCTACCACGAAGGCTTTCGCGGCTATGCCTTTGAATTTGACCACTACGATAATGAGGAAATCTCCACCGAATATATCCACTGGGTGGAGCTCGATAACTGGGATCACTCCGGCCTGGGGCTTTCCCTGGCCGACGATACCGAATTCTATTACAACGAAGGCTGGGTGCGTGCCCGCTTGGAAGCTTCCAATGGCATTCTCACCTTCCGTTACCACTGGAATGGCTCCACCTTTGAAAACACCCATGTTCTAAACACCAACAACCCCCTCAATCCAGATGCAGCACCGCTTTACGACTACTGGGCATATCTGGGCATCGCCTCCGCAACCGGTGGTCAGACAGCCTTCCACGAGATCCGTTACATCAAGCTGGAAGCCACGGCCGCCACTCTCCCGGTGACAATGTCCTCTTTTAACGGTACTGTTGTGATGGGCAACCAGATCCGCCTGGATTGGATCACCCAGACCGAGACCAACGTTCTGGGCTACAGAATATACCGCGGCAACGAGCCGGACTATTCCTCTGCCCGACTCCTGGATACCTTTATACAGGCCACAAACAGCTCCCAGACTCAGGCCTATAGCTTTGTGGATAACGAAGCCAGCGAACCGGGAATCTATTATTACTGGCTGCAAAATCTGGATCTGGATGGACAGAGCGAAGTCTTTGGCCCAGTGCGCGTGGAATTGACAGGGCTCAACCTGAATCCAGCTCCACCGGCAACACTGAGCACAGGTATCAGCAGGGTTTATCCCAATCCCTTTAATCCAGATACCACTATTAACTACGAGCTGGAAAGCCCGCAATACACCGAATTGATGATCTATAACCTGCGCGGACAACTGGTGCGCAAGCTCTGGTCCGGACAGCAAAACCGGGGAAGTCATAAACTGCTCTGGGATGGACGGGATGAGCAGGGCAGAGCCGGTGCCAGCGGAAACTATATCCTGATCCTGAAGGCGGGGGAGAGGAGCTTCAGCCAGAGAATGGTGCTGTCGAAGTAGTTATTAGTGAACAGTGAACAGTGAACAGACCGGCAGGTGTGAAACTGGGAGATAATCCTGTTGATCCAGTTGATCCCGTCATCTGCGTTCTATTCTTTCACGAGGATTTCAGGATTAGAGGATTAGAAGGATTGGCTTCATTACGGATTATACGGATTAAACAGATTCGTGTTCATTAGTGATCTTTCATTTGTGTCTATTTGTGGGAGAAATCCTGTTGATCCAGTTGATCCAGTTATCTGCGTTCTATTCCATCAGGTAAATCATGATCATCAGTGTCATCTGCGTTCTATTCGGTATAGTGGACACGTCATCCTGACGTGTTTTTATCAAAGCGACAAGATGTCGCTTCTACTCTCATCTGCGTTCTATCCGGTATAGTGGACACGTCATCCTGACGTGTTGTTTATCAAAGCGACAAGATGTCGCTTCTACTCTCATCTGCGTTCTATTCGGTATAGTGGACACGTCATGCTGACGTGTTGTTTATCAAAGCGACAAGATGTCGCTTCTACTCTCATCCGCGTTCTATTCGGTATAGTGGACACGTCATGCTGACGTGTTTTTATCAAAGCGACAAGATGTCGCTTCTACTATCATCTGCGTTCTATCATCTTAACCAATTATCCCAGCCCAAAAAAGAAGCTTCGCTGCAGCCCGAAAGCGATAGCAGCGAAGCTCTAACTTATTAACTTATTAACTATTAACTCATTACCTACTTGGACAAGATCAATCTCCGGCTAAAGGTCTGAGTTCCGGCTTTCATCACCAGGATATAGGTTCCACTGGCACCGGTTCTGCCCTGTTCATCCCGTCCATCCCAAAGGATATTGTGGGCTCCGCGGGCTTGGGTGCCCTGGAAGAGATTGCGAACCATCTGTCCGCGCAGGTTATAGATCTTCAGTTCGGTGAACCCGGCTCTATCCAGCTCGTAGCTGATGGTGATATCGGGATTGAAGGGATTGGGATAGGCTCTTCTGATCCCGGTAACCAGCGTGGAGGGAGGAGTCTGGTGTTGATTGAAGGTATTCAAGGCAATCTGAACCGGACCGTGATACTCGCTGGAGCCATCCATATCAAGGTTTTGCAGCCAGTAGTAATAGGTGCCGTCCTCCACCAATTCGGTATCGGAGAAGATATAGGCCTGAGTCTGGGAACTGTTGGTAGCGGGGATAAAGGTATCCAATTGCAGAGCAGTTTCCAGATTGGGCTCGGTGCCGCGGTAGATTTTGTAGCCCAAAACGTTGGTCTCGGTCTGAGTGATCCACTGCAGATTGATCTGATTTCCGTTGGCCACGCAGCCATAGAAAGAATCCAGAGTGACGGGGAGGGTGGGATCATTATCATCCAATTTTACATAACTAACTTCATGATAAGAATAACTTCCTCCTGTGGAAGCGGTAATACCCAGATAAGCATCAAAATCGGGAGTCATGGATTCTATGTTAAAAGTCTGAGAGTTGACATAATTTGTGCCGTAGTAACAGGTGATCTGCCCATTATCTCCCACTAGTTTAACTGAGATTGGGCCGTTGTTGTAGTAGAAGGTCTGATCTGAAAGAGTGGAATAATTATAACCAGATACAGTCCAATCATCCAGCTTCATCCATTTAAGAGTCTCAGATTGAGGAAAAGTATTATGTTCGGTCAAATTGTTATCACTTGAAGTATCATAGTGATCAAAAGCAAAGGCAAAACCCTTCAAGCCTTCAATATAACCCTGAGAACCCTCAATCTGCCAACCTTCATTTATTCCATGGGGGGCACCAAGAAAGGTTCCATACCCACCCTCAACCTTGGCTGGGTCAAATACTCCGCCGGTTTGTACTGTACTGGCATCCACAAATGCCAATGTCAGACCGTCACCACCATCGTTCATCAATGGATTTGGCTCAGGATCTCCAATCCGGAAAGTAATCTCTACCTGCCAGCGTCCCTTCAAGTTAAACGTGTTTGCGGTATAATATGCCCAAGCACGATCATAATTAGAATCATAATCTGTAAGCCTGAGATATCCCAGGGGCTTTGTAATCTCTTCAACTTCATCATAGTAATAGAAGAAGTCGTCAAGAGTCTTGGCAGTACCTTCAGCGGTCAAGTTTGGGTCGGGGTTCTCCGTCCCAGCTATATGCCAGCCAGCAGGAATAGTAGAGTTGTTAAAACTCTGGGTTGTAAGTGTCACAGCCTTTAGCGACCCTACCATGAGCAGAATCAAAAACAATAGTTTAAGTGACCTCATATCACACATCCTTGTATATCAAGCGTTATTTTTACTAGTCCAATGTGTGGCAGTATTCCTCTTCACAGAAATCAGGCAATCAAAATATCATAAATCTTTGCAGTCTTGCAAAACCAGACTTGTGACAAAATACGCCATATGATCCATCTGATCAGTAACTGGAACCTGTGGAGAGATTTCCACAGGCCAAAATTTATTTTCCCTTAAGAGGTCATAATAGACAAAATAGACGTTATGGACAGTATGGCCACAGCCTCAGTCTGGAGTAAGGCACTCACGCAGGGTTCTGACGAGGTGGAGTGGTGGCACTTGGTGAGCTAATACCTTCCCTATGTCTGGCGGAGTCTTCGCCGTGTCTTCGCCCAGTCTTCCCGAGCACTTTGCTCCGGAAGAGTCCTGCAAGACTCGGCGAAGACTCCGGGAGAAACAGGGGAGTGACGAGTGACGAGAGTGGAAGCGACATCTTGTCGCTTAACAGTGATTAGGGATTAGTGACTAGGGATTAGAGCTGCGCTGCTTC
>JAZHDE010000045.1:0-7389 GCA_036584515.1 Candidatus Cloacimonadota bacterium
AATGGTCTAGCATAGGCACTACTGCAGCTCAACTGCAGACATATATCCAAAATCGTTACAATTCAGATAACAGCATAGCTTACGTTCAGTTGGTGGGAGATGCTCCTCAGATTCCCAGTCTCAGTTCGGGAGGTGGTGGATCTGATCCCAGTTACTCATTGGTAGCGGGAAGCGATAACTACCCTGATATCTTTATCGGGAGGTTTTCTGCAGAATCTACTACTCAGCTTACTGCGCAGATTAATAAAGCTATCGTCTATGAAAGAGATCTCACGATCAGCGACAACTGGCTGAGTCGCGCAATTGGAATAGCCTCAGCAGAAGGTGGTGGAAGTCAGGGAGACAATGGTGAATCTGATATAACACATATGAACCTGATCCGTACCGACCTGCTCAATTACGGCTACAGCTCCGTTGATCAAATCTACGATCCGGGTGCTTCTGCTTCCACAGTATCTGCCAACGTCAATGCAGGGCGTGGCTTTATCAATTATGTGGGTCATGGGTCTGATACTTCCTGGAGTACAACAGGCTTCAGCAATACCAATGCTACCGCTCTAACCAATGGCAGCAAGACGCCCTTTATCATGGACGTGGCATGCGTTAATGGTAACTTCGTATCGCAAACCTGCTTTGCAGAAGCTTGGATGAGAAACACTGGAGGGGGAGCAGTCGCTATCTATGCCAGCTCGATTAACCAATCCTGGAATTCTCCCATGCGGGCTCAGGATGAGTTTACCGATCTGTTGATAGCACATAGCAAGACTACTGCGGGAGGCTTGTACTACAATGCTTCCTGCAAAATGATGGATGTTTATGGCAACACCAGTGGATCAGATGGCGTTAACATGTTTAAAACCTGGCATATCTTCGGAGATGCTGCCTTGACGATCAGAACCAAGACTCCTCAAAGCATGACGGTCTCTCATCCCACTCAGATAAATGCCAATGCCACTTCGCTCACAATCAACACTGGTGTGGCAGAGGCTTTGGTGGCGCTAACCTATAACAACACTATCTATGGGAAAGCGGTAACAAATAGCTCCGGAACGGCGACGTTGAATCTAAATGGATTGCCAAGCGGAACTCTGATCTATACGCTGACTGCCACAGCTTTCAACAGAGTTGCTTATGTCGG
This sequence comes from Candidatus Cloacimonadota bacterium, assembly GCA_036584515.1. Classification (GTDB taxonomy): domain Bacteria; phylum Cloacimonadota; class Cloacimonadia; order Cloacimonadales; family Cloacimonadaceae; genus PHBP01. The sequence continues at coordinate 1,139 of JAZHDE010000045.1, forward strand.
CAGCATTCAGCAGGTTCCTGGGGACGGACCATTTTTGAGTGTAGTAAGTAATAGCTACAACGACAACAATAACAACCTTCCAGAATACAACGAAACCGGCAGATTGAACATTGGATTCAAAAACACCGGTACCGCATCGGCCACAAACATAAATGCCACACTGAGCTGTACTACCTCCGGGATCACAATCACAGATGCCACCGAAACAATCACCAGTCTGGCAGCAGGAGTAACCGTTACCCGCAGCAATGCTTTCAGTTTCAACGTGGCAAATAACATCAGCAATCAACTCAATGCAAACTTCACTATCACTATGAGCAGCGGTTCTTCTATTTGGACACATAGTTTCGTTCAGGTCTTTGGAGCACCTGCTCTTAGTCTTGGTAGCTTAAGCATCAATGACTCAGGAGGGAATAACAACGGAAGGCTTGATCCAGGAGAAACTGTAACGATAAGTGTCTTGCTCAGCAATACAGGTGGTGCTTCTTCAGCATCTGGTAGCTCAAACCTTTCATCTAGCGATGCTGGAATAAGCATCAATAATGGAAGCTCAGATTTTGGTGCTATTGCTGCCGGGGGAGCCTATCTTCTGAATTTCAGCCTAACTGCTTCTCCGGAGATGACTATCGGATCTATTGTGGAACTGGCTGTTTCTGCGTCTGCAGGTGCGTACTCTGCTGCGCTAGATGAGACATTGACTGTTGGTCTGAACCTGGAAGATTTCGAATCTGCAGGCTTCAACAGCTATCCATGGCTATTGAGCGGCAGCCTGCCATGGACTATCGACAGCACGGATCATTATGATGGGAGCTACTCAGCCAAAAGCGGTGTTATTGCACACGATCAAAGCTCTTCCATGCAAACTACGCGAGTCCTTACTGCTGGCGGTAACCTCTCGTTTTGGTATAAAGTCTCTTCAGAATCTGGGTATGACTATCTGAAGTTCTATATAGATGGGGTGCAGCAGGGGCAGTGGTCTGGAACTGTTGGTTGGACTCAGGCAAGCTATACACTGAGCGCTGGCACAAGAATCCTGAAATGGGAATACAGTAAAGACAGCTCAGTCTCCAGTGGAAGCGATTGCGCCTGGATAGATAGGATTATCTTCCCAGCCTCAACCTCACCCAGTAGCTACAATCCGCCCCAAAATTTCACTGCAGTAGGTGGAAACGGCTATGTAAGCCTAAGCTGGCAAGCACCTCTCAGTGGAAGCCCCACTGGATACAATATCTTCCGGAACGGTAACTTGCTTAGTACTGTTTCAGCCCTTAGCTATACTGATAGTGATGTAGTTAACGAAAGCAGCTACAGCTACTATCTGAAATCAGTTTACGCCGGAGGTGAATCCGACCCCACCAATACAATTGTTGTCACTCCAACAACTATGATTTTCTCGGAGATCATACTGGGAACCGGAACAAGTGAAACAGGGACAACTGAGGGATCGCCGATCAGTGTTTACTACAAGAGCTTACACGGTCAGATGGTTTATACTGCCGCTGAAATTGCTGCAACCGGAGTATCCGGACAGAAGACAATCACTCAGATTGGATTCAACATCACAGGCCTTCCCGACCGGGCAATGCCCGATTTTATAATACGCATGGGACATACATCCTCATCGAACGTTGCTTCATGGATATCGACTGGACTGACACAAGTTTGGTCCTCCGACTCTTATCAGCCCACAGCAACAGGTTGGAACATGTACGCCCTTAGCACTCCCTTCCAGTGGAATGGAGTAGATAATATTTTGGTTGATACAGCTTTTGATCTGTATAGTGAAAACTATTCCAGCACCGGTCAGGTTCAGTACACATCTGTGGCCAACGGCTATCGTTACACCAGATCTGATAATCTAAATCAGAGCAATGTCTTTACCGGTGGCTTTACATCCTCACTAAGGCCAAATCTGAAACTGGTCTTGGCAGGATCAACACAGACAGCAGAAATCTCTGCCAATCCGAGCAGTGTTATGGCAGAACTGACACCAAACTCCAGTGGGACAGCCAGCTTGACAATAAGCAATCCGGGGGACGAAAGCCTGGTGTGGTCAATCCTGAGAGATCCAGAATCTACAAGCAGAGCACGAGAGAGAAGCGTATCTGGTTCGACAATTAGCTGTTCTGCAACAGATTACACACAGGGAGTGAATCAGCAGTGGACCATTTCAGTCTATAATGGCAGTATTGATTATGAGTGGATCAGGTCTGTCACTCTTCAGTTCCCACCCACTGTTATACTCAATTCTGTCACCAATATGACAGGTGGCTCTCATGAGCTGATCCCCAATCCCACCTTTGGGACTGGAGTGAATCTAACTTGGACTGGCACCGATCCCACAGATAGTTCCTGGGGAGTGATAACCGGTGGTCAAACAGCATCTGCTACAGTGAACGTAAGGGTAATACAATCCGCATTTGGCACCATCGCTATACCTTGGGTGATTAATGGTGATGGTTATTCATCCGATCCTCACACCCTGAGTGGCACGATTTATTTGACGGAGCAGGGCAATACTCTCAGCACCGGTTGGTGGTCTGTGAGTCCATCATCTGGCACCATTCCAGCCGGAGGATCCTCCCAACTGACAGTGAACTTGAATAGCAACGGATTGGCAGAAGCATCATACACTGATGACATTGTGATCAATTCCAATGCTTCAAACAATCAAACTCTTATTGTTCCAATCACTCTGAGTGTTGATGATAACCAAACTCAATATCCGGAATCCCCCAGATTCGTAGCAGAGTGGGAACCTGCTTTGGGTGCCTTGATCCGTTATCCCTTTGGTCTTCCGTACTCCATGATCAGAGATTTGGCGGCAGACAAACTTCTCTACATCTTATGCCCAGCCTCCAGTCAAAGCACCTGTACCTCATCCCTGACATCAAACAGCGTTAATTTATCAAACGTCAGATACATCACTGCAAGCACGGATTCCTACTGGACTCGGGATTTTGGCCCCTGGTTTATCAAGGATGCCGATAATGCACTCAAGATAGTTGATTTTCCTTACAATCGCCCCCGGCCTAATGATAACGCCGTACCAAGTGTAGTGGCGAATTATATGGGGATTTCCACCTATTACCTCCCCGTTACTCACACGGGAGGAAACATTATGACCGATGGTAAGGGCAAGGCTATGAGCACAAGCTTGGTTTTAGAGGAGAACAGCAGCCTCACGCAAACCCAGATAAACCAGCACATGCAAGACTTTCTGGGAATCAGCAATTACAGACTGTATGAAGATCCAAACAATACCTACATAGATCATATCGATTGCTGGGCCAAGTTGATTGACGTGGACAAAGTAGTGATTCGGCGCGTTCCGATCGGTCACGCCCAATACTCTGCGATCGAAGCGGTTGTGAGCCAATGGAACTCTCAGCTCTCCAGCTACGGAACACCCTATCGCATCTATCGGGTCGATACTCCCAATGACGAACCCTATAGTAATGCTTACATAAATGGCAGTCGTATCTATGTTCCTCAGATGGGCACCAGCGGTGATGAAGCTGCTCTTCAAGTATATAGAAACGCCATGCCTGGCTATGAGGTTACCGGTTACACACATACCAATTTCGAGGGCACGGACGCCATTCACTGCCGGGTCAATACCATTTTTGACAGCCAGATGATAAGCCTGAGCCACACGCCTCTTACAGAGTGGATATCCAATAGCAATATCAACTTGCCGGTTGAGATCAAGCACAGCAATCCGATCCTGCAGGACTCTACCTATGTAGCATACAAAATTGGTACAGATGGTTCCTGGGCCATGGTCCCACTCAGCCCGATGAGTAGAAGCAGTTTCGCTTCATTGTTACCAGAGGCAAGCTATGGTGATACCTTGTTCTACATGATCAACGCCTACGACACTACAGGCAGAAGAACCACAATGCCCCTCTGTGGCAAGCTGGATCCTTTCAGGCTGGTAATCAATCAGGTTGGGACTCTGGATGCTCCAAACCTGAGTTATAGCCTGGAAAGTAGCGTCCTGCAGCTAAGCTGGAATACCATACCCGGGGCACAGTATTACTGGATTTATGCCTCAGATAATCCCAATTCAGGATTCATCAGGATTGCCTCTACCACGGAGAATACTTGGTCCCAGAGTCTGACAACCGGATCACAAAGATTCTATCAAGTCCGGGCATCTACTACGGCTGAATGATTTGAATACCACAGAAATAGCTCGAATCACATCTTGTTTTGCTCGTTACCAAAGAGCGCGGCAGGCATTGGGATCGTGGCTGGACTACCGTCATTCCCTGGCTAGGAAGAAGGTTGTTCTGAACCACTTTCCGCCTGCTCTGATGATCGAACCCACCAATATCTGTAATCTAAAATGCCCCATGTGTCCCAGTGGCAATGGTAGTCTGAGCCGTAACCGCGGAATGATGAGTCTGGAGCTCTTTACGCAGATTATCGACCAAGTCTATTGCAAGATTGGCATTCTTATGCTCTGGAATCAGGGGGAGTCTTTCCTAAACCCCCAGTTTTACAATATGCTGTCCTATGCCCAAAGTAAGCACCTCTTCACTGTGATTTCCACAAATGCTTCTCTGGAGCTTGATGTATCAAGGCTGGCAAAACTGGGAATCGGTAAGCTGATTGTGTCCATGGATGGTATCTCGGAAGAAACCTACGATCGTTATAGGATCAATGGAAACTATCAGAAGGTTCTGAGCAACCTCAAAGCCCTTGCTGCAGAACCTTCGCTAAAGGATAGTCTGGTCTGGCAGTTTATCATGATGCGACACAACGAACACGAGATACCCAAAGTGAAAGCCCTGGCTGCAGAACTAGGGGTGAAACGGGTGGAGTTCAAGACCGTACAAATATACAGCGAGGCAGATCTGGCATTCCTACCCCGCAATCCCAAGTACAGCAGATACAAGCTGACGGGCTCCGGTTTTGAGCTCAAGACACAGATTCTCAATCATTGCCGTCGCCTCTGGACTCAGCCAGTTATCAACCAGGACGGAGAATTTTCCATCTGCTGTTACGACAAGGATCTCAGCCTGCCCATTGGAAATCTCGCCCAGAAAAGCTTTGAAGAGCTTTGGTTTTCTCCCCGCATCAACAGAATACGGGAGCAAATTCTCAAAGACAGACGCTCGATTCCAATCTGCAACAATTGTGGAGAAGGCATTGTGCAAAGAGTAAAACCCAAAACAACCCCATAAAATCAATTTGACAAAAAAGGGCTCCCGCAGAGTCTGGCTTTGCCGGGCGCAGTGGTGATGGCTGCTTGTGAACCATGTCAGGTCAGGAATGAAGCAGCATTAAGCAATGTCAGTCATGTATCGCTGTTAGCCTGGCTTTTTTATACTCCAGTTTGGGCATGGAAATTGCTGCTGGAAGTCTTTAAAAATGTAGCAAAAAGGACCATACATGAAGAGGCTGCTCACAACCTTGCTCCTGATCACTATGATAGCGACGGTCTTTGCCTATGAGGTGAAGCTCCAAAGCTGGGATATTCCCTCAGACGTTAAAACCTTGAACCATCACCACATTTCCGTAGACTACGTAAATCATGCCTCCGGAACAATCATAGCCTACTTAAGAGGTGAGGCAGAAGAAAGACTATTGCGTGAGCTTGGTTTTGACCCAATGCCTTTGGAACCTGAGACCCATGCTCCGGAGATAGAAGGCCGTCTTGATGCTACAAACCCGGATAATGCCTACCTTTCCATCACTGAGTATAACGCTTTCATGAACAATGTCGTAGCCCAGTATCCCAATCTTTGCCAATTAGTCCAGATTGGCAGCAGTGGACAGAATCGGCCCATCTACTATCTTAAAATTAGTGATAACGTCGCTCTTGATGAAAACGAACCGGAGTTCAGATACATATCCTCCATCCACGGTGACGAAGTAGTAGGCTATGATCTGCTCATTCGCTTGATAGAACTGCTTACATCTTCCTATGGTTTTGACCCCAGAATCACTGATATCGTGAATAACACCGAAATCTGGATCAACCCCATGGCCAATCCTGATGGTTATGTACTACAGCAAAGGTACAATGCTGCCGGAATAGATCTGAACCGGAACTTTCCCATGCCCACCGGAGAGCAGCATCCTGATGGCGAAGCTTGGGGCTTGGAAAATATTGCCTAGGTCCACCCGGACATCGACAAAAAAGGATTCCTGTTCAGGCACGGAAACGGGTATCCCGGCATTCTCAAGAGCCTTGGCTATGGGCGGGATGAGAGCCTTGAAGCGCACCAGAACGGCGATGT
>JAZHDE010000046.1:0-30241 GCA_036584515.1 Candidatus Cloacimonadota bacterium
TGATCTGGGGAGAGGGGAATACGGATGAAGATCCGCTCTTCAGTAACACCGGCAACCATCCCTATAGCCTCGGCGCCCTGTCTCCCCTGATCGATAGCGGATGGCAACCTGTATCTGGCCTGGCTCTTGATGCTTTGGATGCGGGAGGCAACGAGCGGATTTGGGATGGGAATGGAGACGGTATCCCCATCATAGACAAAGGCGCTTATGAATATCAGTATCTCAGCTCTCCCACCAGCCTGAGTGCCCAGCTCTGGCAAAACACAGTGGAGCTAAGCTGGGAGATGCCTGGCTTGGGTAGAGCTCTTTCAGGTTATCGCATATTCCGTAACAATGCCCCTCATGCCGATGTCTGGGGTGCAGAGAATTTATACTTCCGGGAACAGCTCACAGCCAGCGATACCTTGCAGTATCGGGTGGCAGCACTCTATGGAAACCTGGAATCTGCCCCAAGCGATAGCGTGGTAGTAGTATATTCAGCTGTATCCACAGAGGATGATGCAATAGTGCCGCAAACCGGCTTTAGTATCAGTCCCAATCCCTTCAGCGGACATACAACTCTCACTGTGGAGCTCTCTGCCAGTGACAGAACAGAGCCAATCAACGCTGCCCGGATTGTGATTTACAACCTCAGAGGGCAGATCGTGAGAAGCCTGGAACTCGATCCCGGAGCACTCGAACAAATCACAACCTGGGATGGCAGAGACAGCCGGAACCAGCGCTGCTCCAACGGTGTTTACATCCTTAGCATGGTGGTTGATGGCAGGAGTATTATCAGCAAGAAGGTGACGCTGATCAGATAACTCCTGATCGAACCCGAAATATTCAAAAATGAAATATCACCAATGAGCACTAACCCTAATCTGTTCAGTATCTTCTGTTTACCCGGCGAAGCCGATTAATCCTGAAGTCTTTTTTCAAGATTCGTATGTCTCCCAGCTCAGCACACTGCAAACCCTCACTTAAGACTTCAAGTTGCTCTTCCTTGGACATTTGAAGTTTTCAGGGAGAGTCTAAAGAGGCATGAGCACAGGAAGCCTATTCATATGTCTCGACTTGTGAGAATGGTATTAGGAATGGTTCCGTAGCTTCAGCTCCAGGGGATGGGGATTCAGATAATACTGCCCCATCAGATAGTCCTGATTGTACTTTCGCACATAGTGGTTCAAAAGAGTGATAGGCACGATTAGAGGATACAGACCGGATCTGTATGCACCGATTATATCTAGCAACTCTGCCTTTTCTCCCGGTTCCAGTTCCTTCTTGAAATAGCCCATGATATGCTGGAGGACGTTCATATGCTTAGCTGCAGTGGCATGAAACTTCAGGCCAGCCACAAGCTTGGCGAAGTAGAGCTGTCTGAACTCCTCAGGAGGAGTTTGCTTCTGTTCTGCGACAAGCTTGCCCAGTTCACGATAATGCTGGGGACTGTGTGCCATCAGGAGCAGCTTGTGCCGGGTGTGGAAGTCCACTACGGCCTTGGGGCTTCCTCCAGATGCCAATAGCTGCTGCCAGCGCCAGACTACAAAGATGCGCTCGATGAAGTTTTCTCTAAGGTTCGGATCGTGAAGTCTGCCTTCTTCTTCCACCGGTAAGAGAGGAAAGGCTTTCATAAACTCCCGGGCAAAGATGCCTACTCCGGTTTTGGAAGCTGCACCACCGGCGGCGGGATAGACCTTCACTCTCTCCATGCCGCTGCTGGGGGATTTGCTTTTGAAGACGTAGGCACAGAGGTTCTTGCCCTCTAACTCTTTGATTTTTTCGGCGGCCCAGGCTTTCATGCGGGGAGTGTGGTCGATTCCGCTCTTGATAGTGAGCAGCAGAGGGTCTTCGGCTTTTCCCACCAAACGCATGGCTTCACGGGGAACGGGCAGGCCACATTCCACTTCCGGGCAGACTGGATAGTAATCTACAAACTGACCCAAGGTTTCCACTAGCCAGTTGTCGTACTTATGACCACCGTCGTAGCGGACTTTATGCCCCAGGAGACAGGTACTGATTCCAAGCAGAGGTTTTTCTTGCATAACGATACTCCAATAGTTGATACTAGCTAAGATAAGCAAATCTCTGGATAAAGCACGTTTCCCTCTGTGTATGAATCTTCAGATGAGATCCAGAATGGTAGAATGGGTCAAGCTGAGGCAATTTTTTATTGACATCCAGCCAATCTCCAAATTCATCCGCACAAAAGGAATTTTTAGAGGAGCAATCCGACGTTTATGAAAGACCTACGTTTGAAAGAACACCCGATACTTGAGGTGGCGGACTATGAGTACGTGCACTTCTACTTTAATGGCGAGAAACTGCAAGCCCGCAAGGACGAAATGATCTCCAGCGCTCTGATCGCAAATGGGATCAACGTCTTTGGGCACCACCACAAAGATGGAACCGCACAGGGTATCTTCTGTGCCAATGGTCAGTGTGCCAAGTGCACAGTGATAGCCAATGGGATAGCCGTCAAATCCTGCATGACCAAAGTACAAGAAAATATGATTGTCCGCAGTGCGGATGGACTTCCTGAGCTTCCCGAAGTGAAAGAGGCGGTCGAGTTTGAACCGCTGGAAGAGCTGGAAACCGAGGTACTGATCATTGGTGGAGGTCCTTCGGGACTATCTGCTGCTATTCAACTGGGCAGCTATGGTATTGATTGCCTGCTTCTGGACGACAAGCATGAGCTGGGCGGCAAGCTTGTGCTGCAGACCCACAAATTCTTTGGTTCTGAGGAAGATTCCCGGGCAGGTACTCGTGGTCATGAGATTGGCAAGATCTTAGCTGAGGAAGTGAGGCAGCTTCCTTCCATTAAGATCTGGCTGAACAGCACTGCTATCTTTGTTTTCAGCGACCAAAAAGTGGGCGTTCTGAAAGATGGTGTTTATAAACTGATCAAAGCCAAGCGCATCCTCAATGCCGCCGGAGCCCGGGAGAAATTCCTGCGGTTTCCGGGAAATTACTTGGCAAGAATCTATGGAGCCGGAGCTTTTCAGACCTTGGTGAATCGGGATCTGGTTCGTCCTACGGAGCGCCTCTTCATCATTGGGGGCGGAAACGTTGGGCTGATCGGAGCTTATCATGCTCTTCAAGCCGGCATTGAAGTAGTGGGTCTGGCAGAAGCAATGCCCCGATGTGGCGGTTACAAAGTGCATGCTGATAAGCTGGCTCGCTTGGGTGTGCCCATCTATACCAGCCATTCCATCCTCTGTGCTAATGGAAATGAAACTGTATCAAGCATTACCATTGCCGAGATTGACAAGAACTTCAAGCCTATTCCGGGCACGGAAAAGACTTTTGCTTGCGACACGATCCTGATCGCTGTGGGTTTGGATTCACTATCTGAGTTTACTATTGAAGCTGAACAGGCGGGGATCCCGGTTTATTCTGCCGGTGATGCTCTGGAGATCGCAGAAGCATCTTCAGCTATGTTCAATGGCAAGATTGTGGGGCTGAAGATAGCCCGTGATTGTGGAGCTGATGCTCCCGAGATTCCTTCTGAGTGGCATGCCAAAGCTGAAGTGCTCAAATCCCATCCGGGAATGATCAAAGACTATCAAAATCATCCTGCCGAAGAGGGTGTTTTCCCCATCATTCACTGTTTACAGGAGATTCCCTGCAATCCTTGTACAACGGTTTGTCCTACCAATAGCATCCATACTGAGGACGGTTCGCTGATGGCATTGCCACGCTATTCCGGAAGCTGCATAGGTTGTGGAAAGTGCGTATTGATCTGCCCCGGATTGGCTATCACTCTGGTGGACTATCGCAAAGATAAACTCAATCCTACTATAACTCTGGCCTATGAGATCACAAATCATCCTGTGAAACAGGGTGACAAGCTGCAGATGGTGGATATCGATGGCAAGGATCTGGTCGAAGCAGAGGTGGTGGGTTTCAGCGAACTCAAGAAAGTGCATACAGCTCTGGTTAAAGTGCAGGTGCCTGCCAAGTATGCAAAGCAAGTAGCTTCCTTCCGCATCCAGGCTGCTTCAGTATCTGCTCCACTTGCCGAGACGATTCTTCCAGAACATCAGCCAGACGACGCCATGATCTGTCTCTGTGAAAGAGTGACGGTCGGTCAGGTTCGCAAGCTGATCAAAGGCGGGATAACTGATCTGAATCAATTGAAAGCGATCACCCGGGCGGGGATGGGACCCTGTGGTGCCAAGACTTGTGAAGTGCTGATCAAAGGCTTGCTTAGAGAAGAGGGTATCCCCGTTGAGAACGTGGTTCCCAATACGAAACGTCCCGTCTTCATAGAAGTTCCCCTGGATAGATTTCCCGATGGATCAAGGAGTTAAGAATGTCTAAGATATATGATTTTATCGTGATTGGTGCCGGTTCCATCGGAGTGCCGGTGGCTCTTAATCTGGCCAAAAAAGGTGCTTCGGTACTGGTGTTGGAACGTGAAGTTGGTCCTGGTCAAGAGAATAACAAGAAGGCCATCGGTGGTATCCGTGCTACGCACTCAGACTACGGCAAGATCAGCGTCTGTCTGCGTTCCATCGAAATCCTGAAGAACTGGAAAGAGGAGATGGGAGACGACATTGGCTGGATGTCCAATGGCTACAGCTATCCTGCCTACAACCAGAAAGATGCAGATACTCTGCAGAATCTGATGAAAATACAATTGGAGTTTGGGCTGAATATCAAGTGGCTCTCTCCGGAAGAATATAACCAGATTGTGCCGGGAATCAGCATGGAAGGGCTTTTAGGCTCTACCTTCTCGCCAGAGGATGGTAGTTGTTCTCCTCTGTTGACGGGCTCTGCCTACTATTTCCACTGCCTCAGAGCCGGAGTGGACTTCCACTTTGGTGAAGAAGTAGAGGAGATGAAGCTCGAGGCCGGGAAGGTCGTTTCTGTAAAAACAAATAAGGGTTCTTACAGTGCGGCTCAGGTGGTTAATGCTGCTGGGAATTACGCTCGCCGGATCGGTGAGATGGTTGGCTTGGATCTGCCGGTATATCCGGATAATCACGAGGCCGGCATCACGGAGCCTGTGGCCCGGTTCTTTGGTCCCATGGTGATAGATATGCGCAAAGCCCCCGGCTCGGCCAATTTCTACTTCTATCAGAACAATGAAGGTCAGGTGGTCTTCTGCATCACTCCCGATCCTGCCATAATTGGAATCGATAATCGCAGTACATCAGAGTTTCTGCCTTTGTGCAGCAAGAGAATGCTGGAGATTTACCCCAGGCTGCGTAACCTGAAGGTTCGCAGAACCTGGAGAGGTCAGTATCCGATGACTCCTGACGGCTTCCCAATCGTGGGCAGAAGCAAAGAAGTGTCAAACCTGATCAATGCTGTCGGTATGTGCGGTCAGGGCTTGATGCTGGGTCCTGGCATGGGTGAATTGGTTAGCAGAATTGCCTATGACGAACTGGATGAGAGTGATCTGCGAATCCTGCAGAGCTTCGATCCCTACCGTGCCTTCACTGGCATGGAAGCCTTTAAATAGTTAGAAGTTAGAAGATATAAGTGGTGCTTCGCTGCGCCCTCAGCCGGGGGAGTGGGGAGGCACCATTTATTATTGTATGAGGATGGACTGATCTTGTGGGGCAGATAGAAGTCTATCAGATTTGTGGCTGATTGAGGATGATGCCCTTCAGTTCGTCTGCAGATTCGGCACAATTGATTCTGCGTCTCAACTCTGCACCACCTATCATGCCTTTGGTGTAGAAACACATATGTGAGCGCATTTCCCGCACAACCACATGTTCAGCTTTGTGAGCCAGAGCATAATCCACATGCTTTATCACTGTCTCCAAGAGTTGGGTATGCAGGATCGGATCGTAGTTTCCTTTCTTAAAAAGCTGCTTGCATTGGGAAAAGAGCCAGGGATGCCCCAAAGCTCCACGACCGATCATCAGAGCGTCGCAGCCGGTCTCTTCCTTCATTTGGACAGCGTCTTCCGGGCTTATGATATCTCCGTTTCCGATCACAGGGATCGTGAGCTGCTCCTTCAGGAGTTTGATATGTTCCCAATTGGAGTGGCCGGAGAACATCTGTTTCTGTGTCCGGGGATGCAGGCACACAAAGCTGGCTCCCGCATCTTCGATAAGCTTGCCAAAGTCCAAATAGTTGATGGAATTACTATCCCACCCGGAGCGGAATTTCACCGAGATGGGCAGAACTCCGGCTGCTGCCTTTACTGCCTCACTCACCATGGAGCTCGCCAGTTCGGGGTTTTGCATAAGGGCGCTGCCAGAGCCTCTTTTTACTACTTTCTTCACCGGACAGCCCATATTGAGATCAATAAAATCGGGTGAAAACTGCAAGCAAAACTCCACGGCTTTGGCCATAATCAGAGCGTTGGAACCAAATAGTTGGATGCCATATGGACGTTCGGACTCGGTAAAGATGATGTATTGGATTGTTTTGCGGGAGTCTCTAACAATGCCGTCTGAAGAGACCATCTCGCTCACCAAAACGTCTGCACCCCAGTCTTTGGCTATTCTTCTAAAGCCTTGATCAGTGTATCCAGCCAGAGGAGCGAGCCAGAGGCTTCCGGCTGTAAGTCTCGAGAAATCAGTCACAGGCTTTACTTATGATAGAGCTTCTTAACGCTCTCTAGATCGACGTTATCGATATAGTCCGGGTGCATATACTTTTGGGCATATTCCAGATATAGTCCGGAATCCAGGAAGAAATCCAAAAGATCAGGATCCAGATCACCGTCTTTCACGCAGAAGCCCATGATGCGCAGCGATTCACTGAGTGTTTTGGCCTTTTTATATGGTCGGTCTGAAGATGTAAGTGCTTCAAAGATATCAGCCACGGCAATGATTCGGCTCTGCAGAGGTAAGTCATCTGCCGTCAAACCTCTGGGATAGCCTTTACCATTGAGTTTCTCGTGGTGAGTGGCAGCATAGAAGGCTACGTTCTTATACTTTTTGGGGAAGCTGAGCTGGGAGAGCATGTCCCAAGTGACCGAGACGTGCGCACTCATCTGTTTGATCTCATCGGAGGTAAGTGTTCCTTTGCGTATCTTGAGGTTGTTTGTCTCGTCCTCACTGAGCAGGAAGTAGGTCTTGCCACCGTATTCGATGGATACTTGGGCTATTTGCTCCACTCGAGCTATCTCTGAATCAGGCACAAATTCACCGCCGATATTGAGCTTTTTGATGAATTCCAGGGCGTCTTCCAGCCAGGTGATCACCGTCTGTGGGCTCTGATCTTCGCCAAATTGGCTCTTGATCAGCTCGGTCAATTCAGGTTCTGGCAGCTTGGTATGGAGTATATCCATCAAGAGGATCATCATCCGGAATCTGGTTTCCACCAAGTCTATGCGATCCAGAATGGTCTCGAGCTTGGTGCTTTTATCCATAATAAACTCTGGGGTAATGATCTTGCCCACATCGTGCATCCAACCTGCCATGGAGAGTTCTTTGAGCTCTATGTCGGTAAATTTGAGCTCGGCGAAACTACCTTCTGTAGCTTCGTTTAACTTTTGAGCCAGCATATCTGTGAGCATTGCTACGCGCATGATGTGATCTGAAGAGTACTTTGATTTCTTTTCAATGCCTGTGGCTATGGAGCGCATAAATTGCATCAGCAGATGTTCCAATCCTTCAATGAGCTTACGATTGGACAGCGAGATTGCTGCCTGGGAGGCCAGAGAGTTGATCATCGTGATGTGCTCTTCGCTGAAGGTGCAGATATCTCCCTTTTCATCCATTGCATTAATTATCTGAATCACACCCAGCACTTCATCCTCATGGTTCTTAAGAGGAATGGTGAGCATGGATTTGGAGCGATAGTTATGATCTGAATCAGCTTTCTTGGTGCCGCTGATATCGTATTCTTCCTGCATATAGACATCATCAAAACAGAGGCTGCGTTTGAGGTGAAAGACATTGGTTACAATATGAGAAAGACGGGGATTGTCATCGGCGTCGTAAAGCGGGATGGATGGCCAGCCCACTTCTCCATAGACACCGCCCTTGCGGAGACCCATGGTGCCATTGAAGAGTACCTTAAAATCCAGATATCTGCTGTCTTCCGAGAGCTGGTAGATTGTGGCGCCGTCGGCATTGGTAAAGGCTACGGCTTCTTCTAAAATCATATCCCAAATCTTGTGCAGATCGGTCTCAGAAGAGAGGGATTCACCAATCTTGGTTAGCCTGCGGATATGCATCACCTGGCTATTAGCAAGGCTGGTGATGCTTTCCACCACTTGGTTAAGCATCTTATTCACTTCATGGTTTTCACTGAAACTGTAGTTCATAATCACCTCGGTTAAAGCTTTTTGAAGAGCATATAGTTTGGCTTGTAGCCCAAACGCAATTGTTCGCGTTCAAACCAGGTAACTACATGTTCGTCCAGGATGGGTTGCTCTTGCAGGGGGTCGTCATAGATTGAAACAAAGAAGGGATTCTGCAGGAATTGGTCGACAATCCAGGTGGCATACTCCTCGTGATCGGTGGATACTTGAACAAAAGCATCTGCCTTGAGCACAGCAGCCAGAGAATTGAGGAAAGCTTGCTGGATCAATCTGCGGCGATAATGCTTCTTTTTGGGCCAGGGATCAGGATGTTGGATGTAAGCGCCGTGAATAGATTCCGGAGCAAGGTAGCTGAGGATTTTCTCGTCCACAGCGCGTTCTGCCAAGCGAACATTAAAGTTCTTTATCGGGTCGAGCTTCTTCAGACAATTCACTATGCGTTTGTGCCTCACTTCAAAGCCAATAAAATTCCACTCCGGATGAGTGGGAGGGTACTGGCTGATAAACTCACCTTTACCGCTGCCTATCTCAATGTAAACTGGGTTGCAATTGCCAAATGCCTCTTTGTAATCTATTGGCTGGTCTCCTGCTTCTATCATGAAAAAGTCTGCATCAGCGAGCATCGTCGTCCTCATCATCAATCTCGTCGTTCAAAATCTTCTGGCGACGGATATATCTGGCCTCTCGTATTTCTTTGTTTACTATGAACATATCAGCCAGCGACAAGCCCAGTGTGATAAAGATAAAAAGCAGCAATGAGCTGACAAAGCTGTTCATCCAAAATCCGGGCTCAGGATTCATTTTCATCAGAAGATACTGCAAGAAATAGTAGATGCTTAGAGCCAAGGCTCCACCCAGGGACGAGAGAATCGTTCTAAACCTCAGGAATATCTTATTGTAAAACACATATCGGAGAATCAGGTAACAGGCTCCGGTGATGAAGACCAGGGGAAGAAGAAGGATAAACACGGAGATCTGCTCTCCGGTACGGATTAAGATCAGTACAGAAAAAAGCACTGGCAAGAGAATCAAACAAATATAGCTGAGATTCTTCTTGCCCCAGTAGATAAAGAAACCCAACGTGGCACAGATCAGACTCAATCCCATATAGATGTGAAACTGGGTGATAGATCTGCTACTATCGGTATTTACGAAGGCGTTTGCGCTATCGTTCAAGTAAGCTCCACCCATAAAGCTCAAGACTATGGGCAGGGCAATTATCAGCAGCATTTCAGGCTTGAAAGCTCGTGATTCCATCGGCATCCTCATAGATTTATATTGACTAATACGACTATTACAAATTTCTCTGACCTCTACTGTATGTCAATAATAATCGTTTTATGGAGTTGGATATATGCTGAGTATTGTGCGTTCTTTAAGGAAAAAACTAGCAAAAACCAAGAGCGGATTCTTGGGAAAGATTGCAGAGGCGATAAAGCTGAGAGGCAAGGTTGATGAAGAGCTTCTTGATGAAATAGAGGAGATTCTTATCCGTTGTGACACTGGCACCGAAATGAGCCTCTATCTTGTCGATAAGCTTCGTGAACAGATCCGTTTTGAACAGATAACAGATGCAGACAGAGTAATGGAAGTTCTGCAGGAACTGATGAAAGAGGTGCTCCTGAAGGACTATGTGGAGGAAGCTGATTTCTTTGAGCTTCCCGAAGACAGGCCACACGTCATTATCTTTGTCGGTGTGAATGGAGTGGGTAAAACCACCAGTATTGGCAAGATTGCCCACAGATTCCGGCAGATGGGCAAATCCGTCCTGATTGTTGCGGGAGATACTTGGCGGGCGGCCGCAATAGAGCAGCTCAGTATTTGGGCAGATCGCAGCGGAGCACAATTTATCAAGAGCCAGCAAAATGCAGATCCCTCCGCAATTATCTATGATGGAATAAGTTCTGCCCTGGCCAAAAATATCGATGTGGTGATAATAGATACGGCAGGCAGGCAGCATACCAAGGATAAGCTCATGAAAGAGCTGGAAAAGATCGATCGCACTATCAAAAAACTGCTTCCTGATGCCCCTCATCAAGTGCTCTTGGTGATAGATAGCACAACGGGCCAGAATGCCATATCTCAAGCCAAGCACTTCAATGACGTTATCAAGCTCACAGGAATAGTTCTTACCAAATTTGACGGCACAGCCAAAGGCGGAGTGATCTTCAACCTGAAGCACAATCTGGAACTGCCAGTGAAACTGCTAGGGGTTGGTGAGCGCATAGATGATCTGGAGGCCTTTGATATCAACAGCTTCATAGAAGCTTTCTTCTCCAAACCTGAATCGGAAGAGGATAGTTCTGAGCAATCTTAAGCATCAGATTCCCTCGGAAGCTGCAAAGCAACTACAGGGCAGGCTGGAAGAACTGATTGCTTCCGAACAGGACGCCAAAACCCGCCTGATCCTTCTGCGTCAGATCTTGGAGCGTCTCTACAAACAGCTTTGCAGCCAGGAAAACAGAGCATTTTCGGGGCTCTTTCCCAGAATGCAATTTATCCATGAGCAGAATAATGTATCATCAGAACTGAACTACCAGGCCAATCACCTCAGAATCATCTGCAACAAAGCTGCGCACGATGATATGGACTCCGGCTTTGTGTCTTCATTCAGCTCCGGAGTGCTGGTGATATCCGAACTTCTGGAGTTCTTTGGTGGGTTGAACCAAACTGAGCTTATTGGACGTTTCCTGCAGAATCAAGTAGTGTTGCCATTTCAAAAGCTGCCTGATAGTCCCAAGGAGAGTTTCGCGGCTTGTTTACAATCTTGGACCTTGCGAGATAGTGAGATAGAACTTCTGGTTCTGAACGAACAGGGTGAGCTCTGCACAATTTATCTCAAAGACGACCTCAAAACCAATTCTGAAGGCAGATGCTGGACATATTTGGATAAGATGGTTTGGCCCTATTGCACTCTTTCCCTGATCCAACTCAGCAAGTCCAAAAACAACTCCCTGATCTTTTACTCAAATCCTCTTACTCAGGTAATACTGGAGCCTGACTTCCTCTTGGATGCCACTTCTGTTGCCGAGTGTATTCAGGACGAGCATTGCCAACCCCAGTTCTTCGTGATAAACAAGCTTGTTTCAGAGTCTGTGAACGAGAAACTGGCCTTGGGGAATCTGGTAAATCAGCTCTTCGATCATCTGGTCTTTGATCCAGATGCGAACTATGAGGATTTTGCCGGCAACTTACCCTCCAGCCAACCCATAGCCTTTACCAGCTTGGGAGAAGAAGCCTTGGAGCGGATAAAAGAGACCATCCGGACTCAACACTATCCGCAATTGAAGGCTTTTGCCGATTCTCTGAAGGGAAAAGACCTGCAGGTGGAGCCATCTTTCATCTGTCCCAAGTATGGCCTCCAGGGCAGGCTTGACCTGCTCTATAGCGGAGGTGACAAACTCTCGATTGTTGAATTGAAGAGTGGCAAAGCCCCTGCCCGTGATACCTGGCGGGGACAACAGATGCAGGTCACGGCTTACAATATGATCCTCAGCAGCATCTTTGGGGATAAGGTGCAGTCATCCAGCTCCATTCTCTATTCTGCCTGTACCGATCAAGCTCTCAGAAACGTCGAAAACCACATTTTGAGAGAACAGGAGTTGCTATTCTGCCGTAACCGTATAATTGGGATTATGCACCAATTGGCACAAAATCCCAAACCCTTCTTCAGTTGGCTGAGAGATAGTAATAAGCAGTACAAAAACCCCATCTTCAAGGATAAAGCGCGTCAAGTGCAGGAAAGCCTTAGAGCTCTTGGATCTGTGGAGTTTGAGTGGTTTCTGGAGCAGGTTATGGCAGTGGTGGGGGAGATCTGGGCGGTTAAGATCGGCTCTTCTGATCCTGAAAACAACCGTGGTAAGGGCTATAGCTGCCTCTGGCTTGACGATCCCGTCACTAAACAGGATAGTTTTCAGATAATCACGGGATTGAAGATCATCAGTAGTGATCTCTCGACGGTCGTACTGAGGATCACTGAAGAGCTTGGCTCCGATTTTCGGGAAGGTGATGTGGTGGTGCTCTATAACCTGAACCGACCTGTTGAGAAGCAGCAACTGCTCCGTGGTAGCCTGCGGGAAATCAATGATAAAGAGCTCAGACTCTCAATTCGGGGAGGTATCAAGGGCAGTCTTTTACTTGCCGGGGATGATTCTTGGGCTATTGAGCATGATATTCTGGATAGCCTCCTCTATGTGCCATTGAACTCGCTTTATACCTTCTTGAATGCACCAAGAGGAAAGCGTGACAGCCTCCTGGGGCTGAGACCACCGGAAGGGAATATCGTTCAATATGGAAATAGTCAGGAAGAGATTTGCCGTCAGATGGAGGATGCGAGGGATTACTGCGTGATACAGGGTCCTCCCGGCACAGGGAAGACTTCCGGACTATTGATGAAATACATCCGGCGGGTTTACGAAGGTAGCAAAAGCAGGCTACTGATCCTTAGCTTTACAAATCGTGCAGTGGACGAGATCTGCCGAAATCTCGAAGAGATCGGGCTTCCCTTCCTCAGAACGGGTAATTCTCAAAGCATCTCAGATTCACTTCTGTCCGTACAAGTGCAGGACAAGAGCCCGGGGGAGATAAGAGACCTGCTGAACGATACCAGGATCTGGCTTGCGACCATACAGAGCGCCGGTTCCTGGCTAAGAGATGCCCTTACTTTCCTCAGCTTTGACGAACTCATAATCGATGAAGCTTCTCAGATCATTGAGCCTTCCGTGCTGGGTTTCATGACTAAAGTGAGGAAGACCATTCTGATTGGAGACCAAAATCAACTTCCTCCCATAGTGCTGAAAAACCGCCATCGCTATCAATTCGAGAGCAATGAGTTGAGCGAACTCGCTTACTGCGGGCTGTCCAGGTCTTTACTGGAGCGCCTCTTTATCCTGGCCGATTCCCGCGGTTGGAATCATGCCTATAACACCCTCTCCATCCACTACCGCATGCACGACCAGATTGCAGCACTATTGGCAAACTATTACAATAACAAGCTTCAGAGTGGCGGGGGCAGACAATCCCAAGCGCTAACTCTGCAAGCAAATGCTCATCCCATGCTTTCCCACCGGCTGATCTGGCTGGACTTTCCAGTCAGCGAATGCAGTAAGACCGATCCGCGAATCACAGCAGCAGTTCTCAAGCTGATCTCTATCCTGGATGAATCCGGAGAATTGAGCTCCCCGGAATTGGATTTGGGAATTATTGCTCCCTTCCGGGCTATGATTCAAGCCATTCGAAACAAGCTTCCGGATAAATATACGGGAATTAGCGTAGATACGGTGGAACGTTATCAGGGATCTCAGCGTAAGAATATAATTCTCACTCTGCCCTTGAGATCATCTCATGAATTACGTATGATGGAGTCCCTTTCCGATGATGGCAAAGTGGATCGGAAACTCAATGTGGCTATCAGCAGGGCTAGTGAAAGACTGATCGTTCTGGGAAACAGCGAGCTATGCTCCACCTCATTGCACTATCGGGAGCTCTTGTCTGGCTTCCATAACACCGGCCTCTATTTAAACTATAATCAAGTAAAAGAACTATTAGGAGAACTACAATGAATCAACCCAATCAACCCAATCAGATTAACCTCAAGATCGACGAGAAAGTCGGAGAAGGCGTCTATGCCAATCTCTTCGTTATCAACCACAATCCCAGCGAGTTTGTGCTGGATTTTGGTAGGATACTCCCCGGAGTTCCAGATGCCAAAATCTACACCCGTGTAGTCTGCACTCCACAACATGCCAAGCAGTTTTTGCAAGCTCTGCAAACCAATATCGACAACTATGAGAAGGTCTTTGGAGAGATCAAGCTTCAAGGGCAGAACCAAGATAAAGCAGTGGGTTTTAAGACAGATCATCAGGGTCCCGCCAAGAACTAACTAGCAAGTTATCAGAGAAGCACTCCAGAGCCGGCTATGGCATAAAAGACTTGACGAAAGAAGCCATTTTAAATTTTGGTGAGAGATAACTGTAAATAGCATAATTAATCGAATAGAAAGGGAGCAAATGCCAATGAAAAAGTTTTCCTGGCGCGGCCTGTCAATAGTCTTGTTTATATGCATCACAGCATATTACCTGGCTCCTTTGGCAATACCAAACCTTCCCGAGTTTTGGGCAAATCAAAAGCTCAAGCTGGGTCTTGATCTCAAGGGTGGAATGCAGATTCTGCTACAAGTCAAGACGGATGGATTGTCCGAATCTGATGCCCTTAAGGCTGTTGAACAAAACATCAAAATCATTAGCGAACGTATTGACCAATACGGCGTCGCAGAACCTGTAATCCAAAAAGTCGGGACCGATCGTATACTTGTTCAGTTACCCGGAATCAAAGATCGCGAAGCTGCTGAAAAGCTGATTCGCCAAACTGCTATGTTGGAATTCCAACTGGTTGCCACTCCGGATGTTGCCAAGCAAGTCATCGAGGTCATGGACAAGAATATTCAAGCCAATCTCAATCTGTTCCCTGCTCTGGCAGCTTTGGATACGCCTGCAGCCAACCCTGCAGATTCAACTATAGTTGATAGCCTGCGCACCAGCAGCGGTGTTTTTAGCAGCTTGATTCGTCAGGGAGAAATGAATTATCAGATTCAATATGCTGATGTCGAAATTGTTCAAACTCTTATGGCTGATTCCAATTTTGCCAAAGCAATCCCCATGGGCTACACGGTCGCTTTGGAGAAATCCAATAGTGAATCCAAAACCGAAGATCGTGGCTTCTATGTGCTTAGTTCCGAAGCCAAGCTCAATGGTTCGGATCTGGCCCGTGCCAAAGTGGAGATCGGTTCTTCCACCTCTACTGATATCCGCACAGCTAACAAGCCCTATATCTCCATCGAGATGAAGCGTGATGGAGCGCGTAAGTTTGAAGCCGTGACTGGTGACAATGTGGGACGCAGACTGGCTATTGTGCTGGACGGTGTGGTTTATTCAGCTCCTAATATTCAGGAAAGAATTGCTGGTGGTAGTGCTCAGATCACTGGGACCTTCACCATTCAAGAGGCAAATGATTTGGCAATCGTGCTGAACACTGGTAACCTGCTTGCTCCGATCGAACCCATCAACCGGGTCGATGTTGGCGCTACTCTGGGTAAGGATAGCATCGCCAGCGGTAAGATGGCAGGCCTGATTGGCATCATTGCCATCGCCCTGTTTATGCTAATCTATTACAAAGTTTGTGGCATCGTGGCAGACATAGCCCTCGTTTTCAATGTGGGCTTCATCATCGCTATGCTGACTGCTTTTGGTGCCTCTCTTACTATGCCGGGTATTGCGGGTATCATTCTTACGATCGGTATGGCTGTGGATGCCAACGTACTGATCTATGAGAGAATCAAGGAAGAGCTGGGTACTGGCAAAACTCCTCGTTCTGCTCTGGATGCAGGTTATAAGAGAGCCACTATTACCATTTGGGATTCCCAAGTCACGACCCTGATTGCTGCTGCAGTGCTTTACAACTTTGGCACCGGCCCCATCCGTGGTTTTGCCATCACACTGGCAATTGGTATCGTAGCTTCAATGTTTACCGCCATCGTCTTTGTGCGCTCCATTTTGGAGACCTTTGTCGTGACCGGCAAGAAAAAGACTCTGAGCATATAAAGGAGCGGAAAGATGGATTTATTTAAGAATACAAACATACAATTCGTAAAGAGCCGCTACGTCGCCTATGCATTCTCAATCATATTGATTCTGGCAAGCATCGGTGGAATCGTAATCAAGGGCTTGAACTGGAGCATAGATTTCTCCAGCGGAGTGGCTACTCAGGTCAGCCTGAAAGCCGCAGACGCCTCAGTTAAGGATGTCACGATTGATCAACTTCGTTCGGTGCTTACCAACAAAGGCTTTCCTGAAGCTCAGATCCAGTATGTGGGAGAGGAAGAGAATTCCACTTTCATGATCAAGATCAGAAGCCTGGACAAGCAGGAAGATACTTCCGATGCCACCAGCAAAGCTCTGCTTGCTCTGATCACCGAATCCTTCCCGGAACATGTGGCCGGAAGAGATCTGGAATCCGATGTGATCCTGGAAACAAACGTGGTCGGACCCAAGGTCGGCGGAGAACTTCGCACCCAAGCTCTGCTTGCTGTGCTTATCTCCCTGGTTCTGATGATCATCTACATCTGGTTCCGTTTTGAGTTCATCTTTGGTCTGATGGCTATCGTTGCTCTCTTCCATGATGTGATCATTATCCTTGGCGTCTTTGCTCTCACAGGGAAAGAGATTTCCGTGCAGATCATAGCTGCCCTCCTGACCATTGTTGGTTATTCCATCAACGATACCATCGTGGTCTTCGACCGGATCCGTGAAGATATGAAAGCCAACCGCAAAGCAGATTATCATGAAGTCTTCAACACTGCCATCAACCGCACCCTGAGCAGAACCGTGATTACAGCCGGTACGACTTTGGTCACAGCTCTGGCACTGTATTTCTTTGGTGGTTCTGTGATTCATGACTTTGCCTTTGCCATCACCCTGGGCCTGTTCTTCGGAACCTATTCTTCCATCTTTGTAGCCAGTAACCTGGTGGTGGAAACCTTCCATATGACCCACAAAGAGAAGGATGCTATCTCACATCTGACCAAGAGAAAGAAGTAATCACCCAATAATGATAAAAAAAGCCACTCCGAAAGGAGTGGCTTTTTCTATGCAGATGGGTTTGAATTCCTTGCTCAATTGAGCATGGTCATCCTATGGGCTATGCAGAAGATTCCATCAAGCAGCACAGGATGTCCTCATAGCTCCCTAACTGTATTCTTTAGCGAAGCCTTAGCGATCCCTTAGCGATCCTTTAGCGAAAGCTAAGGAAAGGCTTATCCTGTAGTAAGTTATGAGTAATCCGTTCAACGAGTGAGCTATCTGTATGCCTGAGAGTGGGATACTGGTGGTTATGTGCATTGTGGCAGGGTGATTGAATGAGTTCAAAGCCTGGAGATGAAAGGGAGAAGTAATCCCAACGGATTAGATAAAAGGGTTTTGGCGTATCAATCCCACTTTATCAGGAGAGGAGAGAAAGGATGTTTATGCTCTCCGGAAGATATGGTTTGAAGCTGATGATCTCGTTCTGGAACTTCTCCAGATATGCAGGAGCAGACGCTCGTATTTGCTCCTCAAACACAGTACACATCATGTATCTGCGGTACTGCAGAAATAGTTCCAGGTGTTGCCATTCTCTTTCTGCCAAGGTGTTTTGGCTCTGGTATCCCAAAAGGAAGGGTCTGAGGAAAAGCTGGGGCATATCATTGTGTCGGAACTTGTATGAACTGTGGTAGTTCACCCGGGAATACTCACTATAAATAGCTATGGCAATATCCATCATAAACCAATGATAGTTTGCCACATCCCAATCTATCAGAACCAGTGCTCCATCCTCCAGAAGCATGTTGCCAGGATGAGGATCATTGTGAATGAAGCCAAAGTTATCCCGATTCTTCTCCAGAGCTCTCAGCCGATCCTGGATAGAGTGCCAGGCTTCCTGCATTCTGGGGTTTTGATTCCAGTTAAGAAAGAACTTCCACTCTGCTTCCTGTGAAATAGCGGCTCGGCCTGATACATCCTTGGCTACGGATTCCAGCCAGGAGGGATAGGCTTTGCTGAGACTGTGTGCTTGTCCCAGCCAGGCACCCCAATTGTAATAGAACTCTGTCTCCTGATTGGGATCCTTCAGCTTGGGTGGTTCTGCTTGGCACTTCTGCCAACAGTACAAACAATACTTCTTATCCTCTCCGATCTCTTCCACCAGATTGTGATCGATGGAGCGCGTAGGGGAGAGGAGCTTGAGCCCGGAATCGCGTAGGTATTCCACAAATGCCATGCGTTCTGTGACAATGGCTTTCTGACTGGGGCTTTCCGGCTTGAGCACCTTGATTAAGTACTCAATACCGGATTTCTGAAATTGATAAACTACACCATCAGACCATTCGTGTCCTGCTGCAAAGTAGTCCAGCTCTGACTCTGCGCCATATAATCTGGCAGCTTGGTGCAAGAGTTCAGGAAACTCTTCTTTGAATTTTTTCGTTTGGGTACTCTCCTATAGGATTCCGGCCCGGATGAGATCATGCATGTGAAGCATGCCTACCGGATTGCCCTCAGTATTCACCACGGGTAACATGGTGATCTTATGATCTTCCATCAAGCTCAGAGCAGAAACTGCCAATTCCTCCATATTGATGCTGCGGGGAGAAGCCGTCATGCACTGCCCTGCAGTAAAGCCCAGGAGGCTATTGCCTTTGATCTGCAACTGTCTTCTGAGGTCACCATCCGTGATCATTCCGGACAGCAAACCTTTATCGTTTATGATAGCGCTGCAACCCAGTTTCTTGGAAGTCATTTCCACAATCACGTCCGACATTAGTGCCGTATCCGGTTGCACTGGAAGCTCATTTCCCTGATGCATCAGGTCTGAGACTCTGAGCAGCAGCTTTTTGCCAATGGCTCCACCCGGATGAAAGCGGGCATAATCCTGAAGCTGGAATTTCTTGTGCCTCAAGAGTGCTATTGCCAAGGCATCTCCCACCGCCAAAGCCACTGTCGTGGAGGAGGTGGGCACCAGCCCGAGAGGCTCCAGTTCGGGAGGAACATGGCAATTCAGTGTCACATCTGCATTCTTTGCCAATACCGACTCCGTATTCCCAGTGAGAGCTATGATGGGGATCTCATTATACTTCAAAAAAGGAATCAGCGAGACCAACTCGTTGGAATTGCCACTATTTGAAATGGCAATCATAACATCTCCCGGCACTATCATGCCCAAGTCTCCATGCAGAGCTTCTGCTGCGTGCAGGAAGATCGAGCCGGTGCCTGTGGAGGCCAGCGTGGCACTGATCTTGCGAGCAATGATACCGGTCTTGCCGACTCCAGAGACCACCACCTTACCACTGCACTCTGCCAGAAGAGTAAAGGCTTGTTCAATAGCTGCCTGATCGAGCTGCTCAGCCACCCGGAGGATGGCTGAGGCTTCGATCTTAAGTTCTTCGATTATCTGCTGGTATTGGCTCATGCTTGATTCCGGATGGCTTTGACGGCTTCATCAAAACTCATCGCACCCAAATCTCCCTTCTTATGCTGACGCAGTGTCACCTTTTCTTCGGCTTCTTCGTTCTTTCCAATCACGCACATGAAGGGGATTTTCTTCATTTCGGCATCTCTGATCTTGTAACCAATCTTCTCGCCACGGGTATCGATCTCGGTGCGTAAGCCCAGAAGTTGCAGCTTGTCCGAAACCTTTCTGGCATAATCCAATTGGCTGTCTGTGATCGGGATCACCATCACCTGAGTGGGGCAGAGCCAGAGCGGAAGATTCCCGGCGTGATACTCCAGGAGAGTAGCAAAGAAGCGTTCCACAGAGCCTAACACAGCTCTATGGATCATATAGGGACGGTGCGCAGTGTTATCTGCTCCAATGTATTCCATATTGAAGCGTTCCGGGAGGTTGAAATCAAATTGGATAGTAGTGCACTGCCAGGCTCTTCCCAAAGCGTCCTTGATCTTGATATCTATCTTGGGACCGTAGAAAGCACCACCGCCTTCATCCACCTGATATTCCAGATCGAGCTTTTCGAGGGAGTGGCGCAAGCTTTCTGTAGCCGCATCCCAATTCTCTGCTTCGCCCACTGAACCTTCCGGCCTGGTGGAGAGATATATCTGGAACTTCTCAAAGCCAAAGTATTTTAGCATATCCAGCGAGAAAACGATCAGCTTTTCTACTTCTTCATCCATCTGCTCCGGTGTGCAAATTATATGGGCATCGTCCTGAGTGAAGCCTCTCACTCTCATCAGCCCATGCAAAACGCCACTGCGCTCGTAGCGGTAAACCGTACCCAGTTCTGCCAGCTTGATGGGAAGCTCACGGTAACTGTGATGATTGGCGTTGTAAATGTGAATGTGGAAGGGGCAATTCATGGGCTTGATGTAGTAATCCTGCTCATCTATCTGCATGGGAGAATACATATTTTCAGAGTAGAAGCCCAAGTGACCGCTGGTTTCCCAGAGCTTACTGCGTCCCATGTGGGGAGTATAGACCAGTTTATAGCCCTTGCGAAGGTGTTCTTCCTTCCAATAAGCTTCAATCAGATGGCGGATCATGGCACCGTTGGGATGCCAAAGCACCAAGCCAGCTCCCACTTCATCGTTCATAGAGAAGAGGTCGAGCTCTTTGGCAAGCTTTCGGTGATCACGGTTCTTGGCTTCTTCCAGGAAGGCCAGGTATTCATTGAGCTCTTTATTGGAGGGGAAGCTGATGCCATAGATGCGTTGCAGCATCTTGTTCTTTTCGTCTCCACGCCAGTAGGCACCGCTGGTCTTGAGCAGCTTGATGGCCTTGATCTTGCCTGTGGAAGCAATATGCGGTCCGCGGCAAAGATCCAGGAAATCCCCCTGTCTGTAGGTAGAGATAGTGTCTGTATCCGGGATTACTTCCAGGATTTCCAGCTTGTAGTCTTCACCTTGGGTTTTGAAGATATCCACAGCTTCAGCCTTGCTGAGTTCTGTGCGGGTATAGGGCTGATCCTGAGCAGAGAGTTCCTTCATCCGGTTCTCAATCAGCACCAGTTCTTCATCTGTAAAAGGTTTATCCCGGTCAAAGTCGTAGTAGAAACCGCTCTCTATAGCGGGTCCGATAGTTACCTTAACATCAGGATAGAGCTGCTTAACGGCCTGCGCCATCAGGTGAGCAGTGCTGTGCCAGTAAACTTCTTTACCGGTATCGGTCTTGAATGTATGTAAGATTAAGTCTGAATCGGTTTGAATAGTGTGGTCCATATCCACCAGTTTTCCATTGAGTTCCGCACAGATGGCGGCATCAGCAAGACGGGGAGAAATCCCCATCGCGACTTCCATAACCTTCACCGGCTTGTCATAGCTCTTGACCGAGCCGTCCGGCAGTTTCACTTGGATAGCCATAATTGTTCTCCTTGATTAAATGTACTACGTCGATACAAAGGACCTAGCCAATTATACTAGATTCCCAAGGCTGTAAATTTGTCAAGCACCGGCTCTGAAGCGTGAGATTCTCATGGCATTAAAGACAGCCAGAATAGTCACTCCGACGTCCGCAATCACTGCTTCCCAGAGATTTCCCAGGCCCAAAGCCCCGGCGATCATCACCAGTACTTTCAAGCCCAAAGCCAGCACGATGTTTTGGATGATGATCACGTGGGTACGATGCGAGATCCGCACTGCTGTGACGAGTTGCTCGGGTTTGTCCTGCAGGAGAACTATATCCGCAGCTTCGATGGAGGCAGAATTTCCCAGCTCTCCCATGGCGATACCCAGATCAGCCCGGCTGAGCACCGGAGCATCGTTCAATCCATCACCCACATAGGCAGTAAGCCCTTCAGTGCGCGCCATCACTTCCTCCAGCTTCTGCAGCTTCTCTTCCGGGACTAGCTCGGCGTGATACTCATCCAGATGCAGAGCTTCTGCCACTTGTCCGGCTTTGGTGATTTGATCTCCAGAGAGCATCACGTGCCGTTGGGCACCCTCCTGCTTCAGCTCTTTCAAGGCTTGTGCCATGGAGCTTTTGATCTCGTCTGTAAAGCTGATATAGCCTTGATAGAGATGATTCTTCACAGCATAGATAGCAGTGGATTGGGCTGGCGTGATGGGCATGGTATAGCCCAGGCTGCGGATCAAGCCCAGAGAGCCCACCAGATACTCATCTCCGGCGTAACGCATAAGGATGCCTTTACCGGGAAACTCCGTATATTCTTCGATGTTTGAAACGATCATTTCTGTTTGATAAGCCTTTTTCACTGCCAGAGCCAGAGGATGGGCAGAGCTGAATTCACAGCGATAAACACTTTCCCAGAGCTCGTCTTCTTCTACTCCGGGCTCGGTGAAGACCACACCCGGGCTGAGTTTTCCGGTGGTGAGAGTGCCGGTCTTATCGAAGACAAAGCTTTTCACCTGGCGGAGTGCATCCAGATAGCTGGAACCCTTAATGATGATGCCATGTTTGGCTGCCAAACCGATGGCGATATAGTAAGTGAGCGGGATGGCAATCACAAAAGCGCAGGGACAGGAGACGATCAGGAAGATCAAAGCTCGGGGCAACCAGAGTTCCAGAGATGCTCCCAGAAGCACCGGGATCACCACTAATAGAGCTGCCATAATCACAACAATCGGTGTATAGATGGTAGCGAAGCGGGTGATGAACTTCTCCGTGGTGGATTTCTTCTGTGAGGCGTTCTCGATCAGGTTCAGGATGCGGGCAACAGCGCTTTCTGCTTCCGGAGCTGTCACTTCCAGTTCCAGCCTGCCGGATAGATTCACAAATCCTGCCAGAACGGTTGATCCCGGCTCAACGGGTTGAGGCTCGGATTCTCCAGTCAGAGAGGAACTGTCTATACTGGATCTTCCCCTAAGCACAAGTGAATCCAGAGGAACCCGATCTCCGGGATTGACCACGATGATCTCTCCCTTGTTTATCTCGCCCGTCTTCTTTTCTATTAGCTTCCCGTCCTGCAACAGCAGAGCTTTCTCCGGTTTGGAGGCCACCATGCCACGGATCAGGTTGCGGGATCTATTCACCGCCTTGGTCTCAAAATACTGGCCTATTTCATAAAGCAACATTACTGCTGCGGCTTCGGTGTATTCTCCCAGCCAGATGGCTCCGAAGCTGGCAATGGTCATCAGGAAATGCTCGTCGAATACCCGGAGTTTGTAGAGCTTCTTAAAGGCGTTTAGAATCACTCTGTGGCCGATCAACGCCCAAGCCAGCCAAACAGAAATCAATGCAGCACTATCTTTGAGCAGGTAGGAAGCAATTAGCATTGCCAGGCCGAGAGCTATCAAAGACCAGCGCAGCTTATCCTGCTTTTGTGGACCTTGGCTCTGTCCATCCAGCACGAAGACTCCGGGCTCGATTCCCGAGGCAATCTGGTTCAAACGCTCCAAAGCACTTTCCATGGGGCTGGAGTAGCGAACTCGGATCTTCTTGTTCACAAAGTCCAGATGCACAAAGTCCACCTCCGGGAGCTTGGAGATCTCTTCCTGAATCTTGAGGCTGCAATTGGCACAATCGAGATTTTCTATCTTATACTCTTTGGTCGTCATCGTTACCTGCTTTCTGTAATGTGATCCAGAGCCAGTTTGAAGACGTCGGAGACGTGATCATCGTCGATGCTGTAATAGATGGTTACCCCTTCTTTACGCATCTTGACCAGACGGTGCAGACGCAGCAGCTTGAGTTGATGAGAAACGGCGGATTGCTGCATCCCGGCCAGGGCAGTGAGGTCACTAACGCAGAGCTCAGCCCGGGAGAGGTAATGCAATATCTTGATGCGGCTATTGTCACCGAAGACCTTGAAGAAATCGGCCAGCAACTGGATGGTGGTTTCGCTTGGCACTTCCTCCTGGAAGCGGGCGATCTCTTCGGGAGCTATGTTCTTGCAGAGGCATTTGTCGTTCATTATTCATTCCTTATATGAGCATATATTCATATAATATATGAAGCGGGGGTTATGTCAAGCCAAAAAAAACGGTTACGCCGAGTGAACAGTGATCAGTGAACAGACGATAGGCTTAGAACTGAGAGATAAGTGCCTTATAACAAGGATGCTAGGATTGAAGGATTCGGATGATTAGAGTGGTATTGTCCATTTAGTCCATCGAGTCCATCACTCAGGGCTTCAGTTTCTAATCTTCACATTTATGGTCTGTTCAACTGTCTTTTTGATGCTCCACAAAAGACAAGAGGACAGGCATCACCTGTCCTCTTGTCATGTTTAAATCAGCAACAAACCGCTATCCCGACTACATCGTATTCAGAGTATCAATGTAGCTATCGACCGGATAGGTGAGGCGTCCCTTCAAACGCTCAAACATAGCCTTGGCCTGATCCACCTGGTTGTACCGCTCGGCTATGGACACGGCTGTGGCGGCATAACTGGGATCGTTATTGAAGTAGGTCATGCCTTTCTCCAGATAGCGCATCATCATATCAGGGGCTTCTTCCAGAAGGTATCCCAGGACGTAGGAAGGATAAATCTGATAAGCCAGAGAATTCGTCATGATGGTGTTCTCAATAAAAGCATCCAGCTCATCCCAGCGCTTGGTGGCAGTGTAAAATACCATGTAGAACTCGGTAAGCTTCAGATCGGTATCGATGTAATGACGTGCCCGCTCCACGTAGCGCAGAGCTTTGTCATACTCTCCATTTTGGGTGAAGTGGATGGCAGCTTTTACAAAGCCGGATCCGTAGTTCATGACCAGACGGCGCATGTTCTCGTCCTTGTAAACATCATCATCTTCAATTGATCTGTATTGATAGACCTTGTCGATATTGTGCAGGAGGCGGGTGGTATTGACCTGATCTGTTCCGGGAATGTGGACCACGCGAGCCACCATGCCTTCGTTTTGGGTATATTCTTCAAAGCCGATATAGCTTTCGCAGGTGACGGCAAAGTAGATGGGACGCTTGCCGAAGTTCTCTTTGATAATCTGCATCACTGCCAGGTCTGAGATGCGATAGCCCTGTTCCTGTGGACGGAATTTGGGGCCTTCTCCCAGCTCCAGACTAAACTGCATGGGAGGATTGGCACCCTCAGCCGAGACGTCCAAACGCGTAGGTACTCTGAGATCGTAGAGCCTATCCAATTGGGCATCATCCCAACCGAAGAGCACTCCCTCATGATCCCTCAACTGCCGGATGTACCAGGGAGTGTTGAGCAGGGAAAGATTGGCGACAGTCACGTCCTTCCGGATGCCTTTAAGATACTTATTCTTGTAAGTCATAGCTTTGGCAATTGCTTCAGCACTTTGGGGAGTGGGGAAGATATCGGCACCCTTAAACAGCGGAGTCTGATCTGCATGAGGATCTGCCACTGCTTGAGCATACCAGAGCGGGAAGGTATCGTTATCTCCATTGGTGAAGATGATAGCATTCTCTTCCAGTGAATTCAGGAAGTTCACCCCATAATCCAGAGCGATATATTCCTTGGAGCGGTCGTGCACCTTATACTGACTCACCATATTGAAGGTGGGCAGAAAGAGCAGAATGGCAGCTAGGGCTAGCTTTCCGGCTTTGGAACCCATCATATGCACCAGAGCCAGGGCTCCGATACCCAGCCAGATAGCCCACATATTGTAAGCTACCACAAAGAAGTAATCACGATCCCGCACTTCACGATCCGAAAGATTCATCACAAATACCATAACTACGGTGGTAAGGATGATCACGGAGAGGAAATAGCGGAAGCTGTGGCGATTCATCTTGTTATGGAACCAAGCACCCACAACACCCAGCCCGGTAATGATCACGGCGGCGATCCCACTCATGAAATTGACGGGTATCTTCAGAGTTTCCTGAATCCATTCGGTATTGAACCACTGCATGCCAAAGTAACGGAGGAAATGGAAACCCATCTGATCGCCAAAGAAGCTGGCACGACGCACCAGGAAGGAAGTCTCTCCATATTGCTTGCGCAGCACGTAATCCATGAACATACCCAGGGTGCTGGGGTGACCTTCGTTGATGAAAGGACGATCCGCAGCGCGCACCATCAGGAAGAGGTGAGAGGAAAGACCCAGCAGCACCAATCCTATGGCCAGAAGCCAAAGCTTGGGCTCAAAGAGATCGTTGAGTTCAATGTAAAGCAGGACAATGGTAATCAGGGCAAAACCCCACTTATCAAAATCATCCACTCTCAAGCTTTTCCCAATTGCGCCAAAGATCAGGTATCCGGCAAAGATAAGTACAGTGTAACCGATCACTTTGAGCCAGAAGTTCTCCTTTTTCACACCACTGGTAAGTAAAGGATAGACCACGATAAAGAGCACAGCGGGGGCTATCTGAAGCGCAGTCTGATGCACGCAGAAACCGAGGAAGAAGAGATATACTATGAGCAGCAGGATATTCTGGCGGTCAAAGTCCTCGGATTTTTCCACCCAGAGCAGAGTGAGCCAAAGGATCAGATTGACAAAGAGCACCAACCCTGAATAGACTTCGGCTTCAATGGCATTCATCCAGAAAGTGAAGGAAAAGGCTGTAAAAAGTGCAGCTACCAGACCTGCCAGAAAGCACTCGATCTCGTTGATCTTGAACATAGAGGCAAGCTTCACCGTGATCAGATAGGTGAAGAAAACAGCAAAGGCAGAGGAGAGCACCGAGATGAAGGCAGAGATCACTGCATGGGAGGCGATGCCCCCGAAGAGGGCAACAATCGCTCTGCCAAACAGGATGTAGAATGGGTTTCCCGGAGGATGCGGCACGCCCAGGATACTGATGCAGGTGGCATATTCTCCGCTATCCCAAAAGCTCATGGTGCGAGCCTGAGTGAGCACATAAACGATCAGGCTGAGGGCAAAAACTCCCCAGGCCAAGATCAGGTGCAGTTTCCTATTCTCCACCGGCTGTGGTTTCATGACCTGATGGTCTTCCACCACGATTTGTTCCGGTTTCACGTAGGCTTTGCGTTCTTTTTTACTTAGTTTGCTTATGTTACTTGCTGTTTTTGTCATTCAAAACTCCATTAATCTTTTAAGCCGGCTTTGGCATAACTGGCGATAATCTGTTTCTGAGCCAGGAAGAAAATGATCAGGATGGGGAGAATGCTAAAGGCGGAAGCTGCCATCAGAAGTGTGGTCTGAGTGGAGGCTTCCTGATTGAAATAGCTCAAGCCCACCTGCAAGACTCTGAGTTCAGGACGGTTGGTCATCACCAAAGGCCACATGAAGCTGTTCCAGGAGCCGATCAGTGAGAATACAGAAGCCGTGGCGATCACGGATTTGGATAGCGGCAGAATCAATCTCCAAAGCATTCCGAAGGTACTGCAGCCATCCAGAGAAGCTGATTCAAAGAGCTCTTTGGGTAGGCTCTTGAAGTGCTGTCTGAAGAGGAAGATGGTAAAGATATTCACACACCAGGGAATGATTAGGGCCTGATAGGTATCCAGCCAATTGATTTTATCCAGAAGGATATAGGAAGAGATCAGGTAGATCGGTTCTGGCACCATCATCATGGAAAGAAAGAGGTAGAAGAAGAAGTCCTTGCCTTTAAACTCCATCCTGCCAAAAGCATAGGCTGCCAACATAGACGTGATCAGCACGCCGATCAGAGAAAGGAATGAGACATAGAGTGTATTTCCAAAGTAGGTGGCAAAAGGCACTTTCTTGAAAGCTCGGGCAAAATTATCCCAATGCAGGGAAGGAACCTTGCGGATCTTCCTCACATCTGTGGCAGGCACGGCTTTGTATTCTTCCACGATGCGGTTGTCTTTATCCAGAGTATGGATGATAGCTTCATCACCCTTGGTGGTCACCAGGATCACTTTCTCTTCTTTTCCGGTGTTGTTCCAGACGTGGTACTCTTCTTTGGGAATGAAGACGGAATCGTGTTTATTGAACTCTGCCTGATTCATCAGGGAAGTAGAGATCATCCAGATAAAGGGGACGATCATGAAGAGCCCAAAGAGAGTCAGAACGGAGTATATAATGGTCATTCTTACTTGTTCGTTCATGCTTCAGCTCCCTTAGTAATTCACGTGACGCTCAAGACGTCTCTGCAGGATCGTGAGACCCAGGATGATGATGAAGAGGATCAGGGCAACTGCACTGGCGTAGCCCATCTCCAGGGTATCAAAGCCTTTTTCATAAATATAGAAGACTATGAGCTTGGTAGTATTCAAAGGGCTACCCTTATCAGTCATCAGATAGACTTGGGCAAAGGCTTGGAAGCTCACAATCGTGGTCATGATCAGCACATAGAAAGTGGTGGGGGAGACCAGGGGAACAGTGAGGCTGAAAAACTGCTTTAGCTTGCCTGCTCCATCCACCTCTGCGGCTTCATAGTAGGTTTTGGGGATGTTCTGAAGGCCAGCTAGATAGATGATGGTGTTGTATCCTAAACCCTTCCAGACCGTCATGATTACAATGGCAAAGAGAGCCTGAGATGGCCCTGCTGCCCATTCGGGTAAAGTGATGCCGATGCTGCCAGCCATGAGCTGGAATATGCCTGTGGGTTCTGAAAGCCACTTCTGGGATTCTATCCCGATCAGGTTCAGGAAGCTGTTTGCCAAACCTGTCTGCTCATTGAAGATGATCTTCCAGACAATGGAGACTGCAACCAGTGAAGTGACGTAAGGAATGAAATAGATAGTCCGGAAAAAGCCACTGAGCCGTTTGATCTGATTGAGCATCACAGCAAAAAGCATCGAGAATATGATGCTGGCGGGAACCACCAGAACCACAAACCACAAGGTATTTAGCATGGATTTCCAAAACAAGTCATCCACCAGTATCTTGGCATAGTTCTCAAAGGCGATAAACTTCCCCGATCCCTGCAAGCCCCATTCAAAGAAGCTCACTACAAAGGACATCACAATCGGTACCAGCCTGAAGGCAAAAAGCAGTATAAAGGCTGGTAGAATGTAAAGATAGGGAGAGATTTTCCACTCGGTTTTCATAAGTCAATCCTTCTCTTCGGTATCTGTTGCATCTTGATTACGGTAAAGCTTGTAGTCAATCCCGTACTTCTCACATTTTTTATAGATGTTTTCCCTGGCAATTCCGGAGATTCTGGCTGCCTGACTCAGGCTTCCCCGGCTGCGTTTGAGAGTGTTGATCAGGAACTGGCGCTCAAAATCCTGCTTGGCTTCACTCCAATTTGGGGTATCAATCTGTGACCTCTGAGGCTCGTGACTCTCATATTGGGCCAGGATAGCCTCTGGTAAGTCTTCTGGTTGAATGATGGAGTGATCTGCCAGAATCACGGCATGTTCCAAGGCATTGCGCAGCTCACGGATGTTTCCCATCCAGCTGTGTCCCAAAAGGATTGCCATCACAGCGGGAGAGATGATCAGCTCCTTCTTGCCGTACTTGGAGCAGAATTCCCGCACAAAGGCACTGGAAAGGATCTTGATATCGTCTCGGCGTTCCCGGAGAGGGCTGATATGCAGATTGATCACATTTAGCCGGTAATAAAGGTCTTCCCGGAAGCTGCCTTTACGCACGCTTTCCTTGAGATCTTTATTCGAAGCTGCCAGGATCCTGAGATTGGCATGCAAATCGCTGTCGCTGCCCACTACGCGGAAAAAGCCAGTCTCCAAGACCTTGAGCAGCTTCACCTGAAAGCTGAGCGAGGTCTCTGTGATTTCGTCCAGAAACAGAGTTCCTCCGCTGGCTTCCTGGAAGTACCCAATCTTATCACGCACAGCATCGGTAAAAGACCCACGTTTGTGGCCAAAGAGGATGCTTTCCAATAGTGTCTCGGTGAGGCTGCCGCAATTGACGCTTACAAACTTCATATCCTTGCGAAGGCTATTACGGTGAATAAGCTCGGCAAAGACGCTTTTGCCCACTCCAGTCTCTCCGGTAATGAGGACAGTGGCATCCAGCTTGGAGATCTTCTTGACCTTCTGTAATACATTCTGGATGGAAGGGCTGCTGCCTATGATGAGATCGGTCTGAATGTCTTTACGGATTAAGTCTTGCAGGCGCTTGTTCTCTTCGATCAGCCACTGAGTCTGCAAGATCTTTTCCACCTGTATATTGATCAGATCAAGGTTTCGTATGGGCTTCACGATAAATTCATCCGCTCCCAGCTTCATAGCTTGAACGGCTGTTTCGATGGAAGCCTGACCGCTGATGGCGATCACAGACATATAGGGATAGTGTTCTTTGATCTCTTGAATCAAGTCCAGCCCATTCTCTCCCGGCAAAATCAAATCGATGATGCCAAGGTGAAAGCGGTGCTTTCCCAAGATAGTTCTGGCTTCATGCAGGCTGGTGGCTGTGGTAAGAAAGTATTGGCCCTCCAGTTGCAAGCTGAAGAGTTCCAGTGTTTCTTCGCTGTCATCCACCACCAGGATGCTTGGTTTCTCTGCTCTAGAGATCATAAATCTCAATCACCAATTGCTGGCCATGCTGACTCAAGCCAAAGAGCTCATGGGAACGGCTCAGGCCCAAATATTCGCAGATCTCATGGTTGGACGGTAGATACAGCTCAGAGAAGCAAAGCTCTTCAGAATAGGCCAGTTTCAGTTTCAGAAGGCTTTTCCCTTCGGCTCTAAGAAACTCCAGGGATAAATCCACA
>JAZHDE010000047.1:0-7310 GCA_036584515.1 Candidatus Cloacimonadota bacterium
CATCAACACCAATCCGGATCAACCCTATTATCAGCCGGTTGATTTTGGCGTGAGCTTCTATCTGCAGAATCCAGTGGCCATATCCAATATCACTCCGACTCCACCCTATAACCCCTTTATCTTTGTGGGTGGTGTACGCAGTCATGAAGTTCATCTGCCGGGTTATGCTCCCACCACCAAAATGAATCTGAATCTCTTTGGAACCGGTGATGATAGCAGCGTTCCCAACCAGGGAAGATGGTATAAGACGGATAACAACCTGCCTTTTGCTGTCAATGTTCCGGCCAGTTTCGATTATCCCACCGAACATAGTCAGCTAACCAGAGCCTACTTGAAGTTCAAGGATTGGGCTCAGAGTAATGGTAATATCTATGCTGATTGGTACAAGAGTCTGCCGGGTTACACAGACCCTGCTTACATCTATATGCCACCCAGATAAACGATAGTTCAGACAATAAAGAAAAAGCACAGCTCAGGATTGGGCTGTGCTTTTTTTGTGGCAAAAAGTATTCCGGATTGCGGCTATAGAAGAGGATTGATTGCTCTCCATAAGTGCCATCCGATGAGCTGATGGTTACGAGATCAGATAGCCTGTTACCAAGCCTGTTTCTGGCTTGATCTCATGCAGCACCACCTGCAATTCCTCTCCGACTTGAGCTTGGGTATCCATTCTTACCTGTATCTTTTTTCCCCAGTTCGGGAGTTCCAGCCAGGTGGAGTTCTTGATCTGCTTGCTTACAATTGCCGGAAGTGGGTCATTCAGATAATCTTGCTTGAGATAACACAGGAACCAGTATCTGTCGCTAGCTTGGGCAATCTCTCTGATAAGCAGTAGTTTTTCCTCGATTCCTGGAATGAGGGAATCGAGATCGTTTCTCCCAAAGAGAGGTTCCTCCCCTGTCAGTGCCTTCTGCATCTGTATCTGGTTCACCAAGTCTGTGAATCTGCGGATGGGAGAAGTGGCGTGGGCATAGGCTGCCACTCCAATTCCTGGATGATAATCGGCTTGGGTAGAGAGGTAGGCCTTGGAGTTTTGCCTCTCTTCGAGATTACCTGTGTTTGATACATTTCGGAAGAGAAGAGGCAGATTCAAAGCCCGGGCATGAGAGGCAAACAGGCTATTGTAACAGACCATGAGTTCTTCCACGATCTGTCGTGAAGGTGCTCCAAAATCGATCCGCCTTCCCACTATTCTATCTCCGGAGAGCTTGAAATACCACTGGATCTGTCTATCGCGTTGCTCGGGATTCTGTTTATCCCTGGTATCGGAAAGTGCCCGGCAAATCTTGTGCAGGGAGCAGAAAGGTTCCTGATCCAAAGCCCGGTCAACTTCCCTGTATGAATAGTTTTTATAGATTTCTACCCAAGAGTGGTGAAACCTCCAGTCCCTTACCTTAAGATCCTTATCAATATGAAGGCTCAAAGACAGGCAGGGTTTGAGCTTGCCCTCCCTAAGACTCAAGGTGTCGTGAGATAGTTCAAACGGTAGCAGGGGAGTTACTCCCGGAGTCAAATACAGGCTGGAAACACGTTCTTTAGCAATCTGAAAAAGCTCTGAGTGGGGCGAAATGCGGGAGGCAAGATCTGAGATGTGAATGCCCAGGCAGTATCCCTCCTCACTCTCTTCCAAGCTGATGGCATCGTCCAGATCGCAGGAATCCTCTTCATCAATGCTGAAGGCTTTGATTATGGAACCCTCAAGTTTCGGGGTGTAAAGCTCAGTATCGAGATCTGGCGGGAATCCCACAGGTAAGCCGGAACTGGCTAAAATGGGATCCGTATCCTGCTCCAGATCATTCAGGGCTCTGCGTATGCGTAGAATCAGTTCTTCGAGCTTCTCATCCACACTAAGAGAAGAGATCAGCCCAATCAGACCGCTATGCTTTCCGGTGAGAAGATGGTCACGTAGCTCGGAGATGATGCTTGCCCGAGAGATGGAATCAAGATCAAAAGCCTTGCCATCAAGCATGGCTTGCAGCTGGGGCTTGACCCGTTCTAACCAATTTGAGTATTCCGATTTGCGGAAACGTTCTGCATCGATTCTTTCGCGTTCTTCCTTGCTTCTGAGTCTGATACTGCTCTTTTTCCAAGCATAGAGGTCCGGGTGCTCACGACTGTAGAGGAAAGCCAGGAATTCTTCGGTTTTGTCTGCCCAAACCAGCTCTGTCCAGTCCTTGTTGTCATATGTAAGCTGCTGGTCCAGTTTGCTACTATCATAACTATCCAGTTCACTCAATATCTTTTCCTGGAAGGCATGATAAGCTTCCTCCGGGCTTGGTTCTGGCTTTAGCAGGGGTCCTGAGATGAGCAATCTGGATTCAGGAAGCTCAAAAGAGCAGGTGTTGCAGAGCAAGTGGGCACGTGATTGATCTAAACTGAGAAGGAAGCCTATGCAAAGCCTTCCCTCATTATAGAAGGCTACCACAGATCCGGGGGCAAGATTATTCATAAAGGTTCTACTTTAATAATTAATGGTGCCCCAGAGATGAATCGAACATCCGACCGACGGTTTAGGAAACCGTTGCTCTATCCCCTGAGCTACTGGGGCACACTGTCTCCACAAATCAGAGAGGCTTGTTTCTGTCAAGTTCGCATTCCTCGGGTCTGTTCAGCAATTGTCTGCTTGACAATTATCCCCAGTCCTCTGACCATGTACAATCCGGACTTGCGAGGTCCGACTAAAGTATTCCAAAAAGGATTAATCGATAATGAAAATAGCCATAGTAGGAGCCACAGGCGAAGTGGGCAGAATGATGCTGCAATGCCTGGAAGAATTCCAAGTCCCCGTGACAGATCTTAGTCTCTTTGCCTCAGAAAGATCGGTAGGTACAGAATTGTTTTTTAACGACCGCTCATACAAGGTTCAGGAGCTCAGGAATTCCCCTCTCCTGGAGCATCGGGACTATACTCTGTTTTCAGCAGGGGCTGGTATAGCCCGCAGCTTTGCCCCAATCGCCGCAGAGGCCTCGGAGGTGGTGATAGACAATTCCTCGGCTTTCAGGAACGAAGAAAGAATCCCGCTCGTGGTTCCAGAAGTCAATGGCGATTTGCTTGCAGGCTACAGCGGAATTGTTGCCAACCCAAATTGCTCCACCATCCAGATCATTATACCCCTTGCAGCTCTGGATACTAAGTACGGTCTCAAGAAGCTAATTGTATCTACCTATCAAGCTGTCTCAGGAAGCGGTAACAAGGGTATTCAAACCTTGGTCAGCCAGCGTCGGGGTGATCTGGATAAAGGAATCTATCCGGAGATTATTGATCTGAACGTGGTGCCTCAGATTGGAGCTTTTGGAGACGATGGCTATGCTCAGGAAGAGACCAAGATGCACAATGAAACCCGGAAAATACTACGCAAATCTGAGGTTCTAGTTTCTGCCACCTGCGTGAGAGTGCCGGTATTGTACGGGCACAGCGTCTCAGTTTATGCAGAGTTTGAAAGAGAGATTGGGCTGGAAGAAGCCGAAGCTTTGCTGAGAGACATGCCTTCTGTGATCTATGATCCCTATAGCTACATGACTCCCAGGGACTTGGGTTCATCAAACGACACCTTTGTTTCCCGGCTCAGGTATGGAGTGGATAAGCGTTCTCTGACCTTCTGGAACGTGGGAAATAACGTTCGTATAGGTGCTGCAGCCAATGCCGTTAGAATCCTCAAGGCTCATGCTGAGCAGAATGGACTGATCTGATGAAAGCAGACCTGATCTCTATACGTGAACAGCTCCACCAAATCCCAGAGATAGCCTTTGAAGAGCTCTTAAGCTCAGAGTTCATTCTGCAGCAGCTCGCTGATTTGGAAGGAATCAAGATTCACAAGTTTAAAAACTCCACTGGCATATTAGTAGAGTATAGCCATGGAGAAGGTTCCTACCGCCTTTTCCGGGCGGATATGGATGCTCTGCCTATTACAGAGAATACCGGAAAGACATGCCAGTCCAAGCATCCCGGCATGATGCATGCTTGCGGACATGATGTGCATATGACCATCCTGATTGGTTTGATACACAAAGTCTGTGCCGAAAAACCAGATAAGAACCTGCTTTTCCTCTTTCAGCCGGCTGAAGAAGGCAAGGGTGGAGCAGAATCCGTTCTGGCAGAAGGCCTGATCCAGAGTTTCCCGATCGAGAGCGTCTATGCTCTCCATGTTGCCAGCAAAATGCCGGTAGGCACTGTGTCCAGCCGGGCAGGAGTCTTCTTTGGCTTGCCGCAGGAGTTTGACGTGATGTTCAAAGGCAAGGCCGCCCACGCTGCTTATCCGGAACAGGGTATCAATGCCCTGGATGCAGCCTTAACCTTTATGGCTCTGATGAATACAGATATTGATGACCTCAAGGCTGAACACAGAGTGATATTCCACCTTGGGAAGATTGAATCCGGCACGGTACGCAATGTCGTTCCAGATTTCTGCAGGATTGAAGGCACTCACCGCAGTCTGGAGCGTTCCGCCCGGGATGCCATGAATGAATATATCAGACAGAACTCGGCTGAAGCAGCCAGGCAAACTGGGGCAGAAGCATCTTATGACCTGCTTTGCAGTTATGATCCGGTGGTGAACGACGCTGCTCTGGTGAGCAAGTTGGAAGCGCTTTGCCCAGCTTTGGAGATCACTTATCTGCCGGCCGATCCCGCCATGACGGGCGAGGATTTTGGCTTCTTCACCAGCCTCTATCCCGGCTTGCTCTTCTGGCTGGGCAGCGGCTGTGATCAGCCTCTGCATTCGGATCGCTTTTTCCCGGATCCGGCCTGTATCGAGCAGGGAGTGAAACTCTTCTATGCGTTGGCAACAGCGAGCGAATAACATTATTACCACAGAGGAAGCAGAGAAAAGCAGAGAAATGCAGAGTAGAAGCCTCATCCTGAGGCTTCTATATTAAAACAGAGTAAAATAGATCAAAGAGAGTTGTTACAAGGAGATAAGGAGAAAGTAAGAGTTAAGGCTTGAAATCTCATCCTTCTAATCCTGAAATCCTTGTTAAGAGAAACTTTCATCTCACAGCTTCGTCTACGCCACCACGTCACCACGTCAACACGTCACCACGGTTGTTCACTTTTCTCCAAAGTATTGATTGACACATTTGGACAAACTGGCTAGATTGGCATAAAAGCTAAAAAAAAGGATGAACCATGGAAACTTGTCCTCAAGACTTGCTGGAACTTCGGTGGATTCGGATACTGCTGATATTGATAGCATTACCAGTTCTGGTTTTAATTCTGAAAACCTTGCAGACCATTTTTATCCCCTTGCTATTTGCGGTATTTGTGAGCTTCATTTTTGCTCCGATGCGGACTTGGTTGGGGAAGAAGAAGTTTCCCACCTGGGCTATCATCGCGCTGATGATGCTGGTGATTCTGCTCTTTTTTGCCATGGTGAGCGGCCTGCTCTATGTGGCAGTAAATTCCATTGTTCAGCAATTCCCCAAGTATCAGGAGAGGCTCATGATTATGCTTCAGGAAGGGAATGCACGCTTGATTGATGCTACTGCCAAGCTCGATCTTGCGATGTCCCAACTTCCCAATTTTGATCTGACTTCCATCCTGGGTACCGGGGACTTCTCCTTAACCAAAGCTTTCTCCAATACCATGAGCACCTTTATGAGTCTGGGCAGCGGGATGTTCCTCAGTATCTTCTTTCTGCTATTTCTTGTGCTGGAAGCAGGTAAGCTGGAGGATAGGCTGCGCAGGGTGATGACAGCAGAAAACAAGCAACAAACGGTAGACACCATGAAACGGATTCAAACCCAGATCCAGAAGTACTTCTTGAATAAATCTTTTATCAGCCTGATGACGGCTTTGGTTGGGATGTTTTTCATCTGGATCTTTGGAGTGGATTTCGTGATAGTAGCGGGACTTCTGATCTTTGTTTTGAACTTTATTCCCAATATTGGCTCGATCATTGCCACCATTCTTCCCATCAGTGTATGCCTTTTACAGTATGGAATTGGCTTCAGAGCAGTGGGGCTAACAGTAGTTTTAACCGGGACCCAGATGTTTTTTGGCAATTACTTCGAACCTCGCTTCATGGGCGACCGTTTAAATCTGAGTCCCTTGGTAATCTTGATTTCTTTGGTGCTTTGGGGTTATATCTGGGGGGTTATTGGCATGGTTTTAGCGGTGCCAATCACCAGCGCCATAAACATTATTCTAAAACAGGTGGATGATAAGAGCATCATCTCTGCCATCATCAGCGACAAATAGGAGAGAGCCATGAAAAAACGTTTATTGATCACAACCGGTGGGGGAGATTGCCCCGGACTCAATGCTGTGATCCGAGCCATAGTAAAAAGGGCAG
Organism: Candidatus Cloacimonadota bacterium; assembly: GCA_036584515.1. Taxonomy (GTDB): domain Bacteria; phylum Cloacimonadota; class Cloacimonadia; order Cloacimonadales; family Cloacimonadaceae; genus PHBP01. Next base: position 6,290 of record JAZHDE010000047.1, read on the forward strand.
CTCAGGAAGATGGCTGGGAAGTGATCGGCAGTATAGATGCCTTCAATGGTATTCTCTTGGATCCCATGCATCTGGTGGAACTTACCGAAGAGCGGGTAGCAGGCATTCACGTCAAAGGTGGGACCATTATCGGCACCACCAACCGCGGTGGCCCCTTTGAATGGCCAGTCAAGAACGCAGATGGAAGCTGGAGTCTTATTGATCGCAGTGATGATCTCCTGTCCCGACTCCGCTATCAGAACATCGATGCAGTGGTCAATATCGGCGGAGATGGTTCGCAGAGGATATCCCAGGGACTCTTCGAAAAAGGCTGTCCCATCATTGGGGTTCCCAAGACCATCGATAACGATCTCTCCAAGACAGATTTTACCTTTGGTTTTCAGACGGCTGTCGATGTTGCCACAGATGCCGTGGATAAGCTTGTCACGACTGCCGCCAGCCATCATCGCATTCTGGTGCTGGAGGTGATGGGACGCTATGCCGGCTGGATTGCTTTACACGCTGCAATAGCCGGTGGGGCAGAGGTCTGCCTGATTCCGGAGATTCCTTATAGCATACCCAAGATCATGGAGTCACTACACAACAGGATCCACCATGGCGCAGGTTTTGCCATCATAGTGATTGCTGAGGGAGCCAAACCGCTCGAAGGTGAGATGCAATATTCCGAGAGTTCAGAGCCGGGTGCGATGAAGATTAAACTGGGTGGAGCTGGACTGCGTCTGAGCCAGGAACTCAAAGAAGCAGGTTGCACCATCGATATCCGGGAGACCATTCTGGGTCATCTGCAGCGTGGCGGCAGGCCTTGTGCTTTTGACCGGGTGCTGGCTTCGCAATTTGGGGTGAAAGCCTTTGAAATGGAGAAAAAATAAGGAGCATATGAGAAAATTTATACTTTTCATTATTTTCAGTATCAGCATGTTATTGATGAATGCTCAACCCGCAATAAAAATATCTGTTGAAGCGGGACCATCGCTGCAATCAGAGACTACGCTGGCGAGAATTTGCAGCCAGGGACCGATGC
>JAZHDE010000048.1:0-7312 GCA_036584515.1 Candidatus Cloacimonadota bacterium
GGCGGAACGGTTGATGCCCGCATGCCGGTCGATCTCTATTACGGCTGCCTGGATGGCACCTGGAACGGCAATAACAACCAGATCTGGGGCGAGACCTACGACAACGTCGATATGACTCCAGAGCTGCATGTGGGACGCTTCCCCGCCGAAAGCCTGACCGAGTTTAACAACATCTTCCGCAAGATCCGCTACTACGTGGATACCGATACATTCAGCAACAATATCTCCATCATGTTTGGCGAAAACCTCAATAACGATCCCGTTACCTGGGGTGGAGATTACAAGGATGACGTCGCCCAATACATCCCGGAAACCTATTTCCTCCGCACTCATTACCAGAGAGACGGCACCTACAGCGAAAGCATCGTCTGGAACGCCATAAACCAAGGTGCAAACGTCATGAACCACATGGGTCATGCCAACGAGACCTTCCTTTTGGGACAGGGCAACAACACTATCGAACAGCTTCAAAACACAGAATATGGTTTCCTCTATTCCCAAGGCTGTTATCCTGCCGCCTTTGATCAACGTACCTCCGGCGACGGCGAATCCATCGGAGAGCATCTCCTGACTGCCTATGGTGCTTTGATGGGCTTCATCGGCAACACCCGCTACGGCTGGTATATGCCCGGCGGAATCGATGGCGCTTCCCAATTCTACGATCGCCAGTATTTTCAAGCCCTTTACAACCAAGGCATCCTGGAGCTGGGCAAAGCCCTCACCTACAGCCGCTTGCAAAATCTAAACTCCGCCCTCACAAGCGATGTGATGCGTTGGTGCTACTATGAGCAAGTGCTCTTTGGGGATCCTTCCATCAGCGTGAAATTCCCGGATTTGTCCCTGCCTCTGCTCAGCTTGGAAAGCTATAGTTTTGACGATGTGGAAGGTGATGGCGACGGCAATATCAGCCCCGGTGAACTCATTCGCTTCCATCCCGTGATCCAGAATCACCCGGAGTGGGGCCCTGCTCACGACGTTCATGTGCAGATCACCGGCCTGCCTGTGGGTTCCCAGATTCTCAGCGGTTGCCCCGTCTATGACATGCTCATTCCCGGCGCTACCACTCCCTCCGAAAACTACGTCCGCATCCAGCTTCCCAGTAACATCGGTTATGGCACTTTCACCTTCAAGGTGGCACTTAACGCCTTCCATCCGCAGACCGGACTCAGCGTGGGCGTTCGAACCTTTGAAGCCAGCTTCGACATCACTCTGATGGACAGCCGTTTCCCTTGGGATTGCCAAGTGGGCAGCAAATCCGCCCCTATCGTTTATCCCTTCAATAGTGAAGAAGGGCTGGACATCGCCTATCTGGATTCCTTCGGCCGCACCTGGCTGGTCGATAATGAAGGCGAGAACTATCTCGATTTTGCCCCCGCAGAACAGCAGAACATCATGCGCAGCACAGCCATGGGCAACCTGGACAATAACAACCTGCAGGACATGGTGATAGCCAGCCGCACCGGTGCAGTCTATGCTGTGGATACTGCCGGCAACAGCGTGATGAACTTCAGCGCTCCCACCAGCTTCCTCTTCACTCCCGTGCTGGCAGATTTTACCGGAGATGGACGTCACGAGATCATCCTGGGTGGTCTGAACGGCAATATCTATGTGATCTCTCCGGAAGGAACTCTGCTGCCCGGATTCCCGCTGGATCTGGGTTCCACCTTCAATTCCGAGCTCGCCGTGGCCAGCTTTGACAATGGCCAAAGCCTGGATATCATCGCCGCTTGCGTCAATGGCAATCTCTACAGAATATCCTCCTCGGGACAGATTTTACCCGGCTTCCCGGTGAATCTGGGTTCCTCCGTCACCGGCTCACCCGGTGTGATGAACGCCGTGATCTATGCCGGAACCAATACCCAATTCCACAAGATTCTTCCCGATGGCAGTATCGCCGCCACAGCCTCTATTGCTGCCAGTCCGGCAGGTGGAGCCGTCTTTGGAAATATTATCTACAACGATAAGCTCGATCTGGCTTTTGTCACCATCAACGGCATGCTCTATGCCATGGATGAGGATCTGGCTCTGCTGCCCGGCTTCCCTGTGAACCTGGGTGAAAACTTCACCTGCCCGCCCCTTTTGGCAGACCTGGCAGGGGATGGACGTCCTGAGATCGTCCTCCATAGCTACATCAGCTCCGTCCACGTCCGCCTGCATAACGGCGAATCTCTGGATGGCTTCCCCTTTACCACTTCCTACAATGGTGCCACTCCCGGAACTCTGGTAGATTTTGACGATAATGGATTCTACAAGCTGGTTTCCGGCTATTCCACCGGCATTATGATGGTGAATCTGCAACGTCCCGTGGGCGAAACCGCTCAATGGGCTACCTATCGCGGCAGCCTGCTGCGTCAGGGTAGCATGGAAAGCACCGGCGTCGTGGGTAACGCAGAAGGCACCACTCCCGGATTGGTCTTTGGACTCCTGCAGAACTATCCTAATCCCTTTAACAATAGCACTACAATAGATTACAAGCTCAGCCAACCCGGCAGAGTGAGCCTGGAGATTTACAACCTGAGAGGCCAGCTCGTCCGCTCTCTGGTCAACGATTCCAGAAGCGTGGGTATCCACAGCGCAAACTGGGATGGCCGTGATGAAAACGGCAGAAACATCGCCAGCGGTGTCTATCTCTATCGCCTCACCAGCCCGGAAGGCAGCCAGACCCGCCGGATGTTGATAGTTAAATAGAGTTAATAAGTTAATAAGTTAATGAGTTAACGGAGCTTCGCTGCTTCCTGATGAATTCGGGTTGTAGCGAAGCTTCTTTTTTGGACTGCCGAAATTCCATGCCAGTTAGAAGTGAGAAGTGTATCAAAGGTATATCTTCCCCCCATAGCTTCTTAAGTCGCTTTTTTTTATTGACAAGCCTGCCAATATACCCACAAATGCTTCAGTGCGTTTCAGGTGCCTTTGGGGTGCTTGAGCAGAACGGTCCGGCACCGTTTTCCATGGTCTCCGCGGACCGGTTTTAAAAGATGACCCGGCTGCTCCAGGTGAGTTGCCAGCCACCCTTAACTGCGAAGAAAACCAAAGGATATAGTCATGAAAGCATTACTGACCGTTTTGGCTTTACTACTTTGTATTTCCCTCTGGGCAGTCATCCCTGAAGCACCCGCTCTGGGAAACGGCACTCTCGACAATCCCTACCAGATCTCCACTTTTAATCACCTATATTGGCTCGCTTTAGTGCCCGGAGTCTGGACTCAACACTTCATCCAAACCGCTGATATCGATGCCTCTGAATCCTCTGAGATCTCCGATTCGGATCCAAACACTGCCGGCTGGATCCCGATCGGAAATGGTTCAACTACTTTCAGCGGATCATACGATGGCCAGGGCTACCGGATATTCAATCTGCAACTGCACCGTCCCGCTTTGGACTATTCCGGCCTCTTCGGCTATATGCAAACCGGCACCCTGAACCGTATCCATCTACGTGATGTTTCCATCACCGGGCACCATTACACCGGAGGTCTGGCAGGCGTTGCCAATTATGGTTCCGTAGTCAATAACTGCTCCGTAACAGGTAGTGTGAACGGCAATATAAACGTGGGCGGATTGCTGGGCTATTGCGATGGCTCCAGCGCTACCAACAGCTATTCTCAGGCCAATGTTTACGGCTCCAGTGATCAGGTGGGAGGCTTTGTGGGGCTTTCCGGGTGGAACAACCAATCGCACCACAATTTCTGCTACAGCACCGGCACGGTTACTGCACCCAATGCGGATAACAAAGGCGGTTTTATGGGCAGAAGCGGCAGCAATATCACCCGGGATTGCTATTGGGATCTCCAGAGCTCCGGATTGGCCACAGACCCGGTGGCAACCGGTAAAACCACTGCTGCAATGAAAAGCCAGGCCACCTACTACCGCTGGAACTTCCATAATCAGTGGAGCATAGAGGAAGGCATATCTTATCCCCATCTGGACGGTTTGCTTTACTACGCCCCGCCAGCAGCCTTGACCATAGCTGACCTGATGGGCTCGGGCACCATTACAGAGCCTTACGTGATCATGACCGCTGATCAATTGAATGTAGTGCGTCAGGCACCCGGTGCCTGTTTTGCCCTGGGTGCAGATATCGCGCTGGAAGCCTCAGTTGCCTGGAACTACGGCAGAGGCTGGGAAGCAATCGGCAGCACTGCAGCGCCCTTCACCGGCACTTTTGATGGTAATGACCACACGATCAGCGGGCTCTGCCTCAGCCGTCCCAAAAAAGACTATCAGGGTCTTTTCGGGTTTGCCGAGGGAGCTACGATCCGTCGAGTGAACCTGAGCAATTGCCATATCCTGGGCCAAAGCAATGTGGGCGGAGCTGTGGGTTATGCCAGAGCCAGCCAAGTGGACGAGATAGTATTTGATGGCACAATGCTTGCCTTCAGCGCTACCGGAGGAATTGCCGGAGTGGTGGAAAGCGGCTCCTTGCAACGCTCTTACTCAGAGATAGATTTGATAGGCTTTTCTGAATATGCCGGCGGACTGGTGGGTTATATCACCGGAATCGGAACCGTTAGCAATTCCGGCTGCACTGGCTCAGTTGCCGGCCTGCACAACGTTGGCGGCCTGGTGGGAATGGTTGCCTGGGGTAATATCCTGAATAGCTACAGCCACGCCTCAGTGCGCGGAACCTATCACCTGGGAGGTTTCGTGGGTATCATCGGCTGGAGCAATCCCGGCCAAGTGTCACGCTGCTATTCCACTGGCTTGATCAGCCCCAATCCGGGCAGTGACTATGTGGGCGGTTTTACCGGGAGATTCCAGGCCGGAACTATTCTGGAATCCTATTGGGACGTCCAAAGCTCTGGAATGACCACCAGTTCAGGTACCGACGCCACAGGACTCAGTACTGCTGCTATGATGCAGGAAGATAGCTTTGTGCGCTGGAATTTCAGCACTCTCTGGCAGATGGGAAGCAGAGGATATCCCACTCATCGGGATCTTTCGGTCTATGCTCTCCCTGTGGCTCTTACTACAGACGATCTACCCGGTTTGGGCACAATTTTTGAACCCTACGTGATCCAGACTATCGACCAGCTAAACGTTATGCATCAGGCACTTGATGCGCACTTCGTCTTGAATATGGATCTCGATCTCAGCGCTACCTGCGTCTGGAATGGCGGTCTGGGCTGGGAACCGGTTGGCACAGCCACAAGTCCATTTACCGGGACTTTTAATGGCGGTGGAAACGAGCTCAGCCATCTCTTTATAGAAAGACCGGAGGGAGATAACGCCGGCCTCTTTGGCTATATATCCAATAGCAAGATCAGTAACATAGAGTTTTCTGATCTGAATATCCATGCCAGAGATCAAGTTGGAGCGGTTGCCGGCTATGCCACAGACAGCCGGATCGATCTGATCGCTATGCAGGGCATAATCTCCGGAAAGAACTATACCGGCGGCATTGCAGGCAGTATTTATAGGAGCATTATTCAACGCTGCAAGGCGGATCTGACTAACTGGGCACTCTATTACCACGCCGGCGGGATCGTGGCGCTGGTGTCCAGCGATACCACCGTGAACAGCACAGTAAGCACATGTGAATCAACAGGATATGTTCGAGCTTATCTGAACGCCGGCGGGTTGATCGGCTACCTGTATTTTGGCTCTCTGATCAACAGCGCTTCCCATGCCACTGTTCAAGCTTATGCCCAAAATGGCGGCGCAGTGGGTACTTGCGGCTGGGATAATCCCAGTTCCATTGTTCGTTCTTACTCTACCGGACTGATCATCACCGAAGCTGGCGGATATGAGAACTATGGCTTGGTGGGACGTTTTCAGAGTGGTCAGGTTTATGACTGCTATTGGGATACCACCAGTTCCGGCTCCTCATTTGGAGGTCCTTCCGATGCCATTGGTCTTAGCAGCTCGGAAATGAAGCAGCAGGCCAGCTATAATAATTGGGACTTTGACAGCCTCTGGCAGATCTCCGAGGGGATAGACTACCCCAGCCTCAGAGATCTCTCCACTCTGCAGGATCCCGCCACAGTGTCTTTGGCTGAACTGATGGGCTCCGGAACAGAGGGTGATCCCTATCTGATCACGAGCCCAGATCAGCTAAACGCCATCCGGCAAAACCTCTCTGCCCACTATCTGATTCATGACGATCTTGATCTAACCGGGACTCTTATCTGGAATGGCGGCAGAGGTTGGCTGCCTCTGGGAAGCCCTGCCACGCCCTTCACCGGCTCAATAAACGGCAACGGCAAGACTATCTATGGACTGAGTATTTTAGCACCGCTCACACATAATGTGGGCTTGATTTCCAGCCTGCAGAACGGAGCCATAAACAACCTTCATCTCACGGGTCTCAGCCTGGTAGCAGAAGATAATGCCGGAGCACTGGCTGGTTCTGTTTCAGGAAGCTCCATCACCGGAGTAATAGCCGAAAGCCGGATATCCGGGAGACACGCTATCGGGGGCTTGTTTGGCGTGGTCTCTGGTGGCACAATTGAGGCTTGTAAAAGCTCCACCAGTATCCGGGCCAGAAATGCTTATATCGGTGGATTGGCGGGAACAGTCAACCAAAACGCTCAGATCTCTCAATGCTCCAGCACAGGTACAGTCGAAGCCTTTCAAGTAGTGGGCGGATTGCTGGGAGAATTGTACTACGGCGTCCTCTCCGATTGCTATTCACATATAGATGTTACAGCTTCTGTCGATCTGGGTGGAGCCGTGGGAAGAATCGGCTGGGATCAGCCAGGACAGCTTGTGCGCTGTTATTCCACCGGAGCTGTAATCGTCAACGACGGCGGATACTACTACGGCGGTCTGGTTGGTCGTCTTGCCAGCGGGACTGTTTCAGCCTCCTATTGGGATATGGATAGCTCCGGAATGAGCACAAGCAGTGGAGCTGGCGCAACCGGACTCACCACTGCTCAGATGACTTATCCGGGCTCTGTGGAGTACTTTGACACCTGGGACTTCGCAGAGACCTGGGCTCACGACAACAGCGGCCAGAACAGCGGTTATCCCTTACTTGCCTGGCAGCTGATCCCGGTGCCGGATGCCGTGCAAAACCTGAGTATCACTTATGTTGAAGAACAGCTTTTGCTGGAGTGGCAAGCAGTCACAGGTGCAGCTTGTTACAAGGTCTATGCCTCCGAAGATCCCTATGCACCCTGGAATGAGTGGAGCTACATCGGGCAAAGCTCCGGCACGACTTACCTCACCTCTGTCGGACAGAGACGCTTCTTCATGGTGAGAGCCGTGGGAGAGTGACAAGTGACCAGTGACGAGTCCGGTAAGCACATAGCTGGGAGACTGCGGCTCTATTCACCATTAACTTTTCACTATTAACTTGTAGGGGCAGACCTGT
>JAZHDE010000049.1:0-7251 GCA_036584515.1 Candidatus Cloacimonadota bacterium
ACTTTGCTCCGGAAGAGTCCTGCAAGACTCGGCGAAGACTCCGCGAGAAACAGGGGACTATGCAGTGAGATTCTCCCCAAAAAAAAGAAGAGACACCCAACCGGTGTCTCTTCTTATGCTCTAAATCTTTCTTAACTATTCTACAATGACGCGAAGTGCGTCTGTGCTGACGTTCAGGCCACCACCCACCATGACTTGGCCTCTGAAGAGGTTAGTCAGATCGACGATACGGCTGGTGAGCCACCAAGAAGTGCGAGCTTCCTGATTGCTGAGAGGGCTGCGATAGACGTCGTTGTCGCCAGTGATATCCAGGAAGATCACCTGTTTTCCCAGAGCGATGTCTTCAGCAGTAGCTTTGCGGGTGTAAGCCCAGTGTCTGCTCCAAATTGATTGTCCATCCAAAATTCTGAGGAATTGACCCTGGTTATCGGTTTCCTGGCTGGGAGCAGTGCTCATTTTGGCTACTGCAGCATAAACCCAGGTGTTTGTGCCAAGGGGCTCTTCCATCACAAAGAAATCGTCCACTTGGATGAAGTGATTGTCTCCACCGAGAGTAGGGCCGGTGATGGTGGGTCCTGTGACCTGGGGAACATTGACCACAACGTCCGGAGTATTGGGACGTAAAACGATATTGGGGACACAGGCTGTCAGTAATAGGCTTGCTGCCAGCGCGATAAAGACTACGCATTTCATGCTTTTCTTCATTGTTCTCTCCTGTTTTTTGCTTTAGTTTGCAAGGTTGTTTCTAGTTTTAGAAAGCTTCTGAACTTGTCAAGAGCTTAGTATTATTTTTCTGTCTGATATAAGATTCAGCAATCCCATATTGCCTGCTTCCGATAGGCTTAAAGTAGCCTAACAAAGAGCTTGACAGCTATCAGGCTTGCCTAAACTTGCAGAAGATGAAGAAAAAGAGATTACTTAGCTGTGAGATCTACAGACACAGGCAGCCGGAAGCTGCCCTTTGCGCTGTGTGTCCACGTTTGAGGCGTTGCCGGGTCTTCCCGCTCTGGCACCGCATGCACCGTGCTGAGTATCTGGACTTCGTCCGGCAAATTACTTCGAAATTCCCAGAAAAATACATAATGGAGGTTATCTTCATGGCAGAGAAACAAAACTTCGTTCAGATCGTGGACAACATCACCGGCAAGATCGAACGCATCATCAATCTCTCCGAGATTGAAGCCATGACGGCAGAGGAAAAGCTTGCCCTATCCAGGGCCAAGAGCCTCTACATCGTTACTCATCGTCTGGAGCCCGTTGTAAAAATCGAGCTCAAAAAAACAGTCGTTAACCAGGAAATCACCTTCCCTGGTGAAAGCGAAACACCACCAGCCCCAGAACCCGAAGTACCGGAGCCTGCAGCAAAACCGGGCAGAGGACGTAAGAGCAAGAGCTAAAAAAAGAGTTTTACAAAAATGGCACATTGAAAACTATGGCTCAGATAAACGGTGAAAGACCGCTCTTTTTGCTGTCTGGACCATCTGGTGCAAAAAGCCCCAAATAAGGAGATATCATGTTTAAACTCGCTGATAATCATCTCGAAGCAGCGCAACAAATTGCGCTACAAAACCGTAAAAAGAAAAGCTGTGACGAATGCTATGACCGCGGCTGGATCGGCCTCACAGAGCAAAATCTCCTCGTCCTCTGTACCCGGTGCGTCGATATGGAAAAGGCCATGGAAGATTGGAAGGCCTATGTATCCCAGCACGAAGATCTCAAGGAACACTTTGCCGAGCTCTTTGAAGAAAAAGAAGTGGAAGAAAGCCATGAGACCGAAAAGCACAGCCTTCACGAGCAGAAAAAGCCCAAGCCAACCGTCAAACAAACCTATGCCCCCGGAATGAAACGTACCGGCAGGGCCAAGAAAATCTAATTGGAGATAAGACTAGTAAAGAATGTATAAACTTATAGACCTCAAAGAAAGCCCCGGAGCTCTGGAGACCAGAATCCGTGCCTATTGGGAGCAGCACGCTCTCAGCCAGAAAAGCATCTCGATCCGCGAAGGCAAGCCCCAATTCGTCTTCTATGAAGGCCCGCCCACTGCCAATGGCAAGCCTGGCATTCATCACGTGATGGCACGCACCCTGAAGGATACCGTCTGCCGTTACAAGACCATGACCGGTTACCAGGTGAAGCGCAAAGCCGGCTGGGATACTCACGGCCTGCCCGTGGAGATCGAAGTCGAGAAGCAACTGGGCCTGGAAGACAAGAAAGCCATCGAAGAATACGGTATCGAAAAGTTTTGCAAGGCTTGCAAGGAATCCGTCTGGAGTTACCTCAGTCTGTGGCGGGAAATGACCCTGCTGATGGGCTATTGGATTGATCTGGATAATCCTTATGTGACTATGCACAACGACTATATTGAGACTGTCTGGTGGATTCTGAACAATTTCTTTGAACGTGGTCTGATCTATAAAGCACACAAGATCGTTCCTTACTGTCCGTCTTGCGGAACCCCGCTCTCTTCCCACGAAGTGGCTCAGGGCTACAAAGACGTGGAAGACCCCTCTGTGTTTGTGAAATTCAAGGCCATAGATGCCGAGAATACCTATTATCTGGCTTGGACCACCACGCCCTGGACCCTGATCTCAAACGTTGCTCTGGCCGTCAATCCGGATGAGCCCTACGTGAAAGTGCTGCACAAGGAAGAGTATCTGATATTGGCCAAAGCCCGCTTGGAAGTATTGGGCGAAGACTATGAGATCATCGAGGAATTCCCCGGTAAGAGCCTGGAAAGAAAAGAGTATGTGCCTCTCTTTACTTTTGTCCCCGTGGAAAAAGCTGCCTGGTTTATTGGCCTGGCGGATTACGTTTCCATGAGCGATGGCACGGGTATCGTGCATACTGCTCCGGCTTTTGGTGAGGACGATTACCGTCTGGGCAAGCTCTATGATCTGCCTTTTGTCCAACCTGTGGATGCTGCCGGTAAGTTTATAGATTTAGTTGAACCCTGGGCCGGACAATTTGTCAAAGCTGCGGATAAGGACATTATCCGCCATCTCAAGGAAAGCGGTTCCCTGTATCGAAGAGAGCAGGTGAAACACAGCTATCCTCACTGCTGGCGCTGCACCAGTCCCTTGATCTATTACGCCCGTGAAAGCTGGTATATCCGCACTACGGACTTCCGTAACCAATTGGTGGAAAACAACAAACAGATAGCCTGGTATCCTCCCTTTGTGGGCGAGAAACGCTTTGGCGATTGGCTGGCCAACAACGTGGATTGGGCTCTCTCCCGCGATAGATTCTGGGGCACTCCGCTGCCGATCTGGGTCTGCGATGATTGTGACGCCAAGACTTCCATCGGCTCTGTCGATGATCTGCGCCGGCGCGGCAAACTGGAAGATGGCAGTGAGGTTCCGGCTGATATCGAGCTGCACAGACCTTATATTGATGATGTGGTGCTCACCTGTCCCGATTGTGGCGGCAAGATGCACCGTACCAGCGAAGTGATCGACTGCTGGTTTGATAGTGGTGCCATGCCTTTTGCGCAGTGGCATTATCCCTTTGAAAACGCCGATATCTTTGATACAGAGCTTTTCCCGGCAGATTTCATCTCTGAAGGAATCGACCAAACCCGGGGATGGTTCAATTCCCTGCTCGCCATAGCTACTCTGCTCAAGGGTCAATCCAGCTATAAAAGCTGTCTGGTGAATGATCTGATCCTGGATAAGAGTGGCCAGAAGATGAGTAAATCCAAAGGTAACTCCGTGGATCCAATCCAGCTCATGAAAGATTACGGAGCAGACGCCATCCGATGGTATCTTCTGGAGGTTAGTCCTCCCTGGGTACCCACCAAATTTGATCTGGATGGTGTCAAAGAGATCCTTGGCAAGTTCTTCGGAACACTCAAGAACGTCTATTCTTTTTATGTAACTTATGCCAATATAGATAGCTTCGACGCCCGGGACTATCCTGGAGACTTGAGCCGTGAGACCGAGATAGACCGCTGGATCATCTCCCGCCTGCAGAGCTTGATAGCACAGGTGAACGAGCTGATGGAAGTCTATGAATTTACCAAGGCTGTGCGTGCCATCCAGGACTTTGTGATCGATGAGGTCTCAAACTGGTATGTCCGCCGCAGCCGCAGAAGATTCTGGGCAATGGAGCTGAATCAGGATAAGATCGATGCCTACCGCACACTCTCTGCCGTGATGGTGGAAATCAGTAAACTGATAGCACCCATTATGCCCTATCTCTCCGAAGAGATCTATTGCAATCTCACCGGGGAAGAATCCGTTCATCTTGCCGGGTATCCCAGTGCCGACCTCAGTCTGGTGGATGCCAAGCTGGAAGCAGAAATGCAGCTTATCATAGACATCGTGTCTTTGGGCAGAGCTGCCCGGAACGACTGTCAGATCAAGATCCGTCAGCCTCTTTCTACGATGTATCTGCCTGCCTGGGCAGAAGAGACTGCCACCCGGATGTTTGAGCTGATTAAAGAAGAAGTGAACGTGCATAAGCTCGTCTTTATCGCTGATGACGACGACTTTGTGAACTATGAGCTCAAACCTCAGTTCAAGGTGATGGGTCCCAAATATGGCTCCAAGATGCAGATGGTCTCCAAAGCACTGGCGGCGGTGAAGGCACAAACCATCCTCAAGGCCTTTGGAGAGAAACAAGCTTACAGCCTCGATCTGGGACAAGAGGCGATAGTGCTTGTTCCCGAGGATATCGCCATCACCATCAAGCCCCGCGAAGGCTACGTGTTCCAATCCAAAGCTTCTCTCTTTGTGGCTCTGGATACCCAGCTCAATCCCCAGCTAATCAGCGAAGGATATGCCCGTGAACTGATCAATAAGATCCAGTTCAGCCGCAAGGAACAGAACTTTGAGATCATGGACAGGATCACCGTTTTCTGGGCTGCAGATGCAGATATCGCCCAGACTATGAAAGAGTGGGGAGATTTTATCATGTCTGAAACCCTCTGCACTATGCTCTCAGAAGTCCAGCCGGATGGCGAAGGCCTGAGCAGTGTCGATATTAACGGCAAGCCAGTCTTGCTCAAGATTGTCCGGATGGACAGTTAGGAGGCTTTTATCCCTCGCTATTGTATTGAGTGCGGCAAAGAGATCCCTTCCAAGGCCAGATTCTGCCCCTTCTGCGGAGCATTGAACGACCTGGATAAGCTGGAAGAAACTGCTCCCACAGCGGAAAGTATAGCCACTATTCCCGAGCCTCAAGCCAATGAACCCAGCCCCAAAGCGAAGGTGGACACCGGCTACACAATCATGGAGCCCGGAACCATCTTCAATGGCTACAAGATTCTTTCACTTCTGAATAAAGATTCTGAAGGCCTCAAATACATAGCAGAGAAAAACGGCAAACAGTACTTGATCAAGTTACTCTTCCAGGTGGGTTTTGCCAGCGTGGATAACCTCTATCTGCAACAGATGCGGCTCAGCCGGATAGCTGGAATAGATAGCCAGTACTTTGCCCACGTGGTAGAAGTGAACCTCTCGGATGATCCCTGCTACATGGTAGTGGAATACATCAAGGGTAAATCCCTGGCAGAACTGAGAGAAGAGATCCCGGAAGATAAGCGGGAAGCCTTCCTCAGCGCTCAGATCGGCAACCTCATTGAAGTCGCCCGGGACGTCCGCAAACAAGGCCTCTCCATTGCCTCGCTGGCCATGACCGGTGTGATGATCTCCGAAGCGGGTAACCTGGTAGTATTGAGCTCTGCCGTGAAGTTTGAGGTTTCAGACGAGCGGGAAGACATCTTTGTGCTGGGCACACTGATAGCGCAATTCCTCGCCCCCGGCGGCATGCACCGCCTGATCTATGCCACAGACCATCTCCGCTTAAGCAAATTCACCTACATAGATGGCGTAAGTCTATCCCTGAACAAACTTTTAGCAGAGTGTCTGCATCGCAACATCCTGCAAAGAATCACCAACCTGGAAGCCTTCAGTAAAGCCTGGAAGAACCTTCCACCCCTGGATGAGGATACAATCTGGGAATCCCCCGACAAGTCCAAACCCGGCAGCATCGAAGCAAATACTGAAGTTCCCAAACCCAAAACTGGCCAAGACTGGAGATTCTGGGCACTGATCATTGGCTCTGTGATAGCTGTGACGCTGCTCACCATCTGGCTCAGCATCACTATCAACAATGCCCGTGGTGAAGCCGAAGAATATACTCCCAGCGAAGAGGCCGATTCCAGCATCGTGGTCAATGACGATAGATTCCGGGGTGGTGATAGCATCACCAGCACCGGCTACGCAGAGACCCGACGCAGCCAAACCCGCCGGCAACGCCTTGATTTGCCTCAGGAAAGACAGACTTCTGCTCCCGCTCAGGTTGTGACCCCTCGTCGAGCACCCATGCCTGCCAATTTTGTCTATGTAGATGCCGGTACCTTTGGCTTTGGAAGACTCACGGAGAATAACCACAACGTCTCCCTCTCGGGTTTCTATATCAGCAAATACGAGCTCACTCAACAGGAGTGGAACGTCTTTATGCGTCCGGCAAACGTCAGCAGCATCGGAGACCGCTTCCCCGTGGAAAACATCAGCTGGCGCCAAATAGTTACCTATTGCAATGGACGTAGCGATGCCGAAAACCTGAAACGGGCTTACTATATCACCGGCTCCGGAGCCAATGAAGTGATCCGCTGCGACTTCAGCGCCAATGGCTACCGCCTGCCCACCGAAGCCGAATGGGAACATGCTGCCAAGGCTGGTAATCTGTTCAACTACAGCGGTTCCAATGATCCTGCCCAGTTTGCCTGGTACAGAAGCAATGCCGCCAACCGGATTCATCAGGTGGGCACTAAAAGCCCCAATGCCTTCGGACTTTACGATATGACCGGAAACGTGTCAGAATGGGTCTGGGATTGGTATTCGGACAACCCGGTGCGCAATCTGGATAGCTTCGTGAACCCCAGAGGTCCAGGCTCCGGCAGCCAGCGCACCATCCGGGGTGGCAACATCCTCAATGGCGAAGGCCGCAACCTCAATATTCTCTACCGCGAAAAAGGCGGACCCAACCAAGCCTATCCCTTTGTGGGAGTTCGCTTGGTGCGCTCTCACTAAACCCCTTTATCACGTGATAGCAGACCGTTGACAAAGCCCTTTGCGGGCGACAATAGCGCAGCTCTGCTCACTTGATCAACAGCATCTTCAGTCCTGTGTCCTGCGAATCTGTCTTAAGCCGGAGATAGTATATCCCGCTACCGCACTGGTTTCCCAGGTCGTCTCTGCCGTCCCAGCTTTGCTGCAGCAAACCTCTGGCATATTCATCCCGCTGAAG
>JAZHDE010000050.1:0-7204 GCA_036584515.1 Candidatus Cloacimonadota bacterium
GTTGAACTCAAGTCAGTAGATAGGCTGAGCGAGGTTCACCACAAACAAATCCTAACTTATCTGAAATTGTCAAACCTGAAACTCGGCTATCTAGTAAACTTTAACACTGATAGCCTAACTGATAACTTGATCAGATACGCAAACAGGTTACAAGACTAGAGTGCCTGTTATCATGGTATCAGCGATGATCTGCGTTTTTATCACCGTAGATCTGCGAGAAACTGAAGGAACATAAATGAAGTATTTAGTCACAGGCGGGGCCGGCTTTATCGGCTCAAATATCGTATCGGAGTTGCTCAAACAAGGGCAGCAAGTAGTAGTTTTAGACAATTTTGCGACCGGGAAGCGGGAGAACATCCTGCCTCTAATGAAGGATCCCAATCTGACGATGATTGAGGGGGACCTTCGGAGCTTTCATATCGTGAGATCCGCTGTGAAGGGTGTGGATTACATCCTGCATCAGGGGGCATTGCCTTCGGTACCTCGCTCAATCAATGATCCGATCACTTCTAATGACGTCAACATCCTAGGTATGTTGAACATACTGGAAGCAGCAAAGGAGTTTGGAGTAAAACGGGTTGTGGTGGCTTCATCATCTTCGATCTATGGTAATAGCGAGAGCTTGCCTAAGGTGGAGACAATGCCGATCAACCCGATGTCACCCTATGCTCTCACCAAATATGCTCAAGAGCGCTATTGCCAGATATTCTCACAGATATATGGGCTGGAGACGGTAGCGTTGAGATATTTTAATGTATTCGGTCCCAGGCAAGATCCTACCTCTCAGTACAGTGCGGTTATCCCGAAATTCATCAAGCTCATCATGGCAGATAAAGAACCGGTGATCTATGGTGATGGTAGCCAGTCCAGGGACTTCACTTTCGTCGAAAACAACGTCTGGGCAAATATCCAGGCTTGCACGGCTCCCAAAGCTGCGGGGCAGGTGATCAATATCGCTTGTGGGGAGAGATATACCCTGATTGAATTGGTGAATATGATCAATGAGATCCTGGGTAAGAATATCGAGCCGAGGTTTGAACCGGATAGAGCGGGGGATGTGAAGCATTCACTGGCAGGGATTGAGAAGGCGAGGGAGCTGCTGGGGTATGAGGTGAGAGTGGATTTCCGCGAAGGACTAGAACGGACGGTGAGATTCTTTTCTTAGAACGCGAGATAAGATAGAACACAGATTCAACTGATTGAATAGATTTGACTGACCTGTTTGGATATATTGGATAGTAAGTATGGGACATGATGGGAAGTACTTGCATACTGAACTGACAAGCAGCATTATTAGGTGCTATTACCAAGTGTATAATGCCTTGGGCTATGGCTTTCTGGAGAAAGTCTATGAGAATGCACTTAAGAAGGAATTGACCAAAGCTGGGCACATTGTGGAATCACAGAGACAGATAAAAGTGTATTATGATAATGAGATAGTGGGAGAGTACTTTGCTGACTTGACAGTGGATGAAAAAGTGATATTGGAGCTTAAGGCAGCAGAGTCGCTAGTAGCTGAGCATGAAGTACAACTGATAAACTATCTACGGGCAACCCAGATGGAAGTGGGTTTGTTGCTCAACTTCGGCAAAGAGCCACAACTCATTAGGAGAGTTTTTGAAAACTCTTACAAGAAATCGAAGAAATCTGTTCAATCAGTTTGATCAGCGTTCCAATTTGTGAAGTATAAACTTAGTAAGTACTCCCTGTTTGTTCTGGACTTGGCGATTAGCGTCTTTGGGTTCTTATTCTCTGCCAAGATCAAGCCGGGGACTCTGCGAATCATAGAGACCTACTGGCGGAGCTTTGTACCATTTGCTGCGATCTGGCTGGGTGCTTCTGCCATGGGTGGTAAGTACGAACTGAAGGGCATAGCATCCGGGATAGCCTATGTGAAGCGGATATTCTATAGCAACATATTGGCTATTGCTGTCGTAATGATGCTGATGTACGTCTTCGGGCGCTTCCACTACTCACGATTGATCGTTTTCGGCACCATCCTCACCAGCTTTGTTCTGGAGTTCTTCCTCTTTCTGGGTTTCTTCTATGCCTTCAGGTTTCACAAAGAAAACAAGTCCTACGCCTCCACAAAGCTGATAACGCAGTCTAAAGAACTGGAGGATTCGCAGAGTCCGAAGTTCTTCCTGGATGATGGTAAAGCGATCCCAGCAATATCTGATGAGGCTTACATTCCTCCCTTTTCAACTGCCCTGGAAGAAGATTCCATTCTCATGCCCCTCTGGAAGGGTTATCTTCAAGATGATCCTGCCCTGTTTGAATTTATCAATGACTTCCTGGAACTCACACGATTCAGTCGATCTAAAACCTTAGTACTCAATTCCGAGACCTTTTTCAATATCCAAAATGAAGCTGACGCTAGCCGTCAGCTTTTTATTAATCTGCATCCTATCAACGATTTCCGCAGGGTAAATGCCTACTTCATTCGGGTGAATGAAATGCTAATTCAGGGTGGAGTGTTTATTGCTTGCGGACAGACCATAACGCAGCGTAAACACCGCTTCATCAAGCGATACACGCGCTTTGGTGCTCCACCGCTTTACTTGATAGACTTCTTTATCTATCGCATACTCCCCAAGCTTCCCATCTTGCAAGGCTGGTACTTTGCCCTCACTAATGGTAAGAATCGGGCTCTGTCTGAAACTGAGATGCTGGGCAGGTTCTATTTCTGCGGATTCGAACTGATCCACAAAAAAGAGATTGAAGCCCAAACTATCTTCATCCTGAAAAAAGCAAAGGAACCCAGAACCGACTCCAATCCCACCTACGGTCCATTTATCCGTCTGAAACGGAAAGGCAAGGGCGGAGGCACAATCTACGTAAAAAAGCTCCGCACCATGCATCCCTACAGCGAGTACCTGCAGGATTACGTTTATCGCACCAATGATCTGCAGGAAGGCGGAAAGTTTAAAGACGATTTCCGGGTCACATCCTGGGGTAGAGTGCTTAGAAAGCTCTGGCTGGACGAACTGCCGCAGTTTATTAATTTCTTCAAGGGTGAACTGGCTATAGTGGGCGTGAGAGCACTCTCGGAGCACTACTTCAGTCTCTACCCTGCGGACATGCAAGAGCTGCGACTGAAGGTAAAGCCTGGTCTGTTACCTCCTTTCTATGCGGACATGCCCAAGACCT
Source organism: Candidatus Cloacimonadota bacterium (assembly GCA_036584515.1). Lineage (GTDB taxonomy): Bacteria > Cloacimonadota > Cloacimonadia > Cloacimonadales > Cloacimonadaceae > PHBP01. The sequence continues at coordinate 3,151 of JAZHDE010000050.1, forward strand.
TTGATGAGATCGTTGAGAGCGAAAGACGGTATATCACTTCAAAGCTGGAGAAACCGTTTGCTACAGACTGCCGATATTTCTTCAAGGCGGCATGGAACATCCTGGTGAAAAAAGCGAGAAGCTTTTAACAATCGTGGTGTCGTGGCAACGTGATGGCGTGGTGACGACTGGCTGGGTGAAGCAGATAGAATATGACTTATAGAGATTTGGACGTATGGAAGCTAAGCTTGCACTTCGTTTCTGATGTTTACAAACTTACAGCAAATTTCCCCAAGCACGAAGTGTATGGTTTGTCATCTCAACTTCAAAGGGCTGCAGTCTCGATTCCCTCTAATATTGCAGAAGGTTCCGGACGAAAAAGCACAAAGGAATTTGTTCAATTCTTATACATTGCAATGGGTTCGTTACTTGAGATAGAAACACAACTCGAAATAGCTAAGATTCTTAACTACATAGAAGAGATTGGTGTAAACTTGGAGACGATAAAACGACTAAGAAGTATGTTAAATGGACTGATCAATAAACTGGAGAACAATCAGTGTTAACTAGCAGAGATGTGGAAACTCAGAATTCGTTCCCACGACACCACGTCATCACGACACCACGTGTTATACATATCGTCGGGGCTAGACCCCAGTTTGTGAAGCTGGCCGCTTTGGTGAGGGCTTTATCGGGTGAGTGCGAGCAGAAGATTGTCCACACCGGGCAGCATTATGACAGCTCGATGAGTGATACCTTCTTTGATGATTTGGATATTCCCAAACCGGACTACAACCTGGAGGCAGGAAGTGGTTTACAGGGAGCTCAGACGGCTCGGATGCTGGAGGGGATAGAGGAACTCTGCATCAAAGAGAAGCCTGATCTATTGGTCATCTACGGAGATACCAATTCGACTCTGGCTGGTGCTTTGGTTGGCGCTAAGCTGGGCATCCGAACTGCTCATGTGGAGGCTTGCCTGCGCAGTTTCAACCGCGCCATGCCCGAAGAGATCAATCGCATTGTGGCAGACCACACCAGCGACATCCTGCTTTGCCCCACCCAAACCGCCATCGACAACGCCCGTCAAGAAGGCCTTGAAGACAAAGCTTACTTGGTCGGCGATATCATGGTTGATACCGTGAACTACGGACTGAAGAAAGCCCGCGAATGCTCCACAATCATGGATGACTTTGGGCTTTTGAAAAAGAAAGGAAGCATTCTAGAGCCAGATCCTTACTATCTTCTCACTCTGCACCGTCCCTACAACGTGGATGACCCGGTCAACCTCAAACACATTTTGGATGGACTGAATAGTCTGGGCAAGAAAGTCCTGTTTCCCGTTCATCCACGTACAAGAAAGGTGATCAATCAGGAGCTAAAGTGCGACTGGATAAACATCATACTGATCGAGCCCCAAGCCTATTTGGACTTTATGATGTTGCATTCCCATGCCTTGGCGATGATCACCGATTCCGGTGGCGTTCAAAAAGAGGCATATCTGCTGAGTAAACCTTGCATTACTCTGCGTACTGAAACAGAATGGGTTGAGACCGTTCAAGCCGGTTGGAACCTGCTGTTGCCACCACAGAGTACCGGTTTCCCCAATGATATTGCTGGCTTTACACCACCCTCCCAGCATCCGGATCTTTATGGGACTGAGGTGGGGAAGAGGATGGCGGAGATTTTGCTTGCCCACGAATGAGCACAAATGAAAGACCACAAATCGACACAAATGAATATTGATCAGAGGCTTGAAAATGAAACCAGGTAGTGTATTGGCTTTTCTTATGTCTGCTTTCTTCATCTCATCTGTTATTGCTCAAACTGGTGATAGAGAAGTGATTGCATATTGGAGTTTAAATGAGAACCAAGTATCATTTCCCATACAAAGTGATATTGGCTCAAGTCAGTTAACAACTAATTTCAGCTCATTGTCAATAGCGGCTGGAACGATCGAGAATCTAGTTCAAGGATATAGCGCTAGCAATGCTCTTAGAGTTAATGTAGTTAGTGGAGAATCAGATCATTATCTGGCCTTTACTCTATCCACAAAGGATTTCACAGGAATAGAAGTTAATTATGCCGTCAACAAATCAACCACTGGAGGCTATGTTGGAACTTCTGTAACATATTCAACAGATGGTCTGTCATATGTTGTGGACAATTCGAACTTGTATAAGTCTATAACAAGTTCTAGCTACAGGACTAAGAGTTTTGATTTCCTTGAGAATACTGAAGTCTATGATCAGGATTTAGTGTACTTCCGAATTGCGTTATCAGGTAGTAACACTACTGGTAACAATGTAATCGACAACATCCAGATCACCGGCATTCCCATCCCGGAAACCCTGCCCTGCGAGCTTCATGCCTTTACAGCTTCACCGAGCGTCCAAAACTCTGTGAATCTTTCCTGGATCACACATTCGGAGACCGGTCTTACTGGCTTCAAGCTCTACCGCAACAACACCAATGATCTGAATAGTGCTGTTCAAATCAGCTCCCTGATATCTGCCTCAAACAGCTCAATCACTCAGACATACAGCTATTCAGATAGCGAGCTGATTCAAGAAGGAACCTATTACTACTGGCTTGAGACTATAGAGGGAAGCGGACTGTGCAGCTACACTCAACCCGTTACGATACTTTGGGATCCCGGGCAACAGCCGGAGAGTCCAATAATTTATGATGATAAGGCCTTGCAAGCCTATCCCAATCCCTTCAATCCCGATACGACAATTCATTACGAATTGAGCAGAGCTTCAAGCGTTACGCTCGAGGTTTTCAACTCACGCGGTCAAAAAATTCGATCTCTGGAGCAGGCTTCCCGTCCGGCCGGTTCATACAGTGTTATCTGGGACGGCAGAACTGATGCTGGCCAAAGCTGTGCTTCAGGCATTTACAGGCTTGTCTTGCTGCGAGACAATAAGCGCAGCGAGAGGAGAGTCGTGCTCCTGAAGTAATAGGCTCGATTTCGTTTCTATTTTTTGTACATCCACTCCGTATGGGGTGGTTTTTTTTGCCGTAGAATTGGTATATGCATCAAACAACTCTAAAGTCTCAGCAATGTAATCCTCTCTTGGGTATCCAGATAGCACTCCTGTTTGGTCGTTTATCCATAAACTACTGAAGGATAATCCTTTCCTTAGCGTTCGCTAAGGGTTCGCTAAAGCTTCGCTAAGGCATCACTATAGAATCTTATCAGGAAGGAAGAAGGGAATCGTTAAGGTTGACGGAACATGGTCGGAGTCTGAAGGCAGGATTACCACTGTGCAGAATGATGTGTAAAAAGGCAAAAACTATGGGCAATATGCCCACATCAGGCAGCATTCATGAGTCTCAAACGAGGCTTAGGACAATAAAAACTTGACAAATCGGTATTGATTATTTAGAAGTATCAGAATGGATATATAGACTTTAAAGGGAGCTAACTTGTTACTGCAAAAGTATTTTGAGACTCGTTTAGCTATGATTGAGGATTCTCTGAAGAGTTTCCTGAGCATGGATAAGAGCTGCGACCAAGAGCTCGCAGCAGCGATGAATCAGGCCGTTTTTTCCGGCGGTAAACGCTGGCGTACTTTGCTTTTGGTGGCTACGTACGAAATGCTAACTGGCATGAAGAAAAACCGCAATCTGGATAACGCTCTGGCTGCCGCTTCGGCCGTCGAGATTATGCACAATGCCGCCTTTGTCCACGATGATCTGCCCTGTGTGATGAATCGCAAAGAACGCCGGGGAAGCCCCGCTAATCACATCCAATATGGCAATGCGACTGCTATTATGGCTGGTGACGCTCTATACACATTGGCTTTTGAGGCTTTGGGAAAAATCAGTGATCCCGTTAAGGGTATACAAGCCGTTCGGATTCTTGCCACCTACACCCATTCATATGGGATGATCGGAGGCCAGGCAATAGCTCTGAGTAATAAGCGTAAACAGATGAAAATCAATACTCTCCGCTACATCGATGCCAAGAAAACCGGAGCGCTATTGCAGGCCTCGGCGGATATTGCCTGTTTACTGGTAAATGGCACGGCCCTTGCTGTAGTCGGCGACGAGAAGGAATCGGGAATTTATT
>JAZHDE010000051.1:0-7199 GCA_036584515.1 Candidatus Cloacimonadota bacterium
ACTTCCTTTGATTGCCTGTTGGCTCTCACACAAGAAGCTTGCGATAAGTATCTCTTTGATCTCAAAGATAAAGGCGTCCTGATTGTGGATACCAGTTTCGTGAAGAACCTATCATTGGTTTCAGAATATACCTATGAAGTTCCTTTCACTGATCTTGCCCAGGAAAAGCTGGGTAGCCCAATCACCACCAATATCATCTCTCTTTCTTTTCTGGTCCGGATCACCGGAGTGGTGAAGGAAGAATCCCTGAAAAAAGCAATTGAGGAATCAGTGAAACCGGCTTTCGTGAGCTTGAACCTGAAAGCCATGCAGCTTGGTTTTGATTTGGCTTCTCAACACAAGAAATAAACGATATCTAGGACGGAGTCCCGGCTGGATAAGCCTGAACTCCGTCTCTTTTAATCTGGAGAAATAGTATGGTTAAACACATAAGTCATATAGGAATAGCCGTCCGAAACCTGGAAGAGGGTATTGCTTTCTACGAGAAGCTTGGATTGACACTTGAAGCCATCGAAGAGGTTCCCTCTCAGATGGTCAAAGTAGCTTTCTTTCCTTGTGGAGATACTCGTATAGAAGTTCTGGCTCCCACCTCGGAAGATAGCCCCATTGCCAAGTTTATCGAGAAGAAAGGTGAAGGAATTCAACACATTGCTTTTGCAGTGGATCAGCTGCCAGAAGCCTTGAGTGAAGCTGCCGATAAGGGAATTCTATTGATAGACAAAGAACCCAGGCCCGGAGCTCATGGTGCCGATATTGCTTTCCTGCATCCCAAATCCAGCCATGGCGTGCTGATAGAGTTCTGCAAAGAAAAGCATTAACAAAGTATAGATAAATGAGATACTCTCTAATACTTGCCTTGCTGGTAATTACCTGTTCCGGTCTCTTTTCTCAAATAGGTCTGTTCAATCTGGCCTATGATATGTCGCTGCTTGAGGCAGATTCACTTCTGGTGAGGCAGGGCTTCATGCCAGAGCGACCTGAAGATCCTACTATGGTGCACTATTATCCTGTTAGTAATCCCAAAGTGGAGTCAATATCGTTGGTCGTCATTCCGGATACATACAGGCTTGCCGGTTGGATGATCAAGTATGATCCGGATAATACTGAAGAAGAGGATAACAACGTCTTTAACCTTCTGATCGAGTCCCATCGGGATTGGTTCAAAAACTACGCTGAGACTGGGCAGATTGTTTGGCTCCTGGACGAAGGAAAGACGGTTCATCTGGTCTATCTGAATTCTGGACAGCTTTCAGTGCTGTACTACAATTCTGAATACGACGGTCTCTTTCATAGCTCCGTCCCAGAGCAGCAGAATCCTGAGCCAGAGACTCAGGAACTCGTTCCTCCAGAGCAAGCGCCGACTGCTCCGTAAGCATATACAATTTAGTAAGTAGAGCAGCAGAGGGGTTTCTCCAGGGAGCATAATGCTCTTTGAAAGCGCGGTACTGGGTGCTTTTTCTTAAGGTTTTGATTGACAAAAATAGGGCACTCGAAAAGCTTGCTCAACAAGAGTGGGTGATTAGCTCAGTTGGTTAGAGCGCTACGTTGACATCGTAGAGGTCACTGGTTCGAATCCAGTATCTCCCACCACTTTTTAGTCTCAAGTCCCATTCAGGGTGATTAGCTCAGCTGGTTAGAGCGCTACGTTCACATCGTAGAGGTCACTGGTTCGAATCCAGTATCACCCACCACTCTTTTCCATAACTTTCCACCCTTCCGAGTATCTAATTCACTCTTTCGGATTTTTTATTTGACAGAGTTTTGCCCTTGAAAACCATGATCCCATCAAAAGAATCTATTTTTTAAGGAAGATCACGAATGAATATACTCGTACTCAACTGCGGAAGCTCATCCATCAAATATCAGTTTATTAATATGCATACTCAATCTGTCCTCGCTGAAGGAATCGCCGAATGTATTGGTGAAGACATCGCCCTGTTTACCTACAAAAGCGAGAAATATACTAAGAAGAAACGGGAAATGGCTATCCCGGATCACGAGACAGGCTTGCAACTGATCATAGACTCACTGCTCGACCCTGTGCACGGGATCATTGGCAATATCAGCGAGATTGCGGCTGTGGGGCATCGCTTGGTGCATGCCGGGGAGCATTACAACGATACTGTCAAGGTTACTGATCATGTGATCGAAGTGATGCATGAGTGCGTCTGTTTAGCTCCTCTGCACAATCCTGCTAATCTGAAGGGTATAGAAGCAGTCAAACATAATATGCCCAATGTTCCTCAGTGTGGTGTCTTTGATACGGCATTCCATCAAACTATGGAGCCTCATGCCTATCTCTATCCGCTACCCTTAGATCTTTATACAGAGCACAAAATCCGTAGATACGGTTTTCACGGCACTTCCCATAAGTATGTGAGCCAGAAAGCTTGTGAATTCCTGGGTAGAACTTGCAAAGGAACCAAGATTATCTCCTGCCACTTGGGTAATGGAGCATCCATCACAGCCATCAAGGACGGTAAGTCCATAGATACTTCCATGGGGCTCACCCCACTGGAAGGCTTGGTAATGGGCACCCGGAGCGGGGATATTGATCCTGCTATCCCGGTTTATCTACAGCAGAACCTGGGCTATAGCCTGCAAGAAGTGAACTCCATCCTGAATAAGAAAAGCGGCATGCTGGGGCTCACTCAGCTTTCCAATGATATGCGAGAGATCGAGGACCAGATCTTGATACACAAGAACCCCAAAGCTATCCAAGCTCATGACATTTATTGTTACCGTATCAAGAAGTATATTGGCTCTTACTTCGCTGCTTTGAACGGGCTGGATGTGCTGATCTTTACTGGTGGTGTGGGTGAAAGAATGCCTATTATGAGGTCTCAGGTTTGCAGAGATTTGGAAGCTCTGGGTATAAAGATCAATGAAGAAGAGAACGCTCGTTTCACAGACGAGATTCAGGTTTTGAGCACTCCCGATTCAGCAGTTACAGTGCTTAAAGTCCCTACCAATGAAGAATTGATGATAGCATTAGAAACAAAAAGGATATTGGGATTATAATTGATGAACACTTTAAATCCTGCTTTTTATCGAAACCTCTTTGATAACTCCCCTGTCTCAATCTGGGTGGAGGATTTCTCCATTGTTTTAGACGAGATCAAGCAAATCAAAGCAGGTGGAGTTGAGGATATCAGGGCATATTTCCTGACTTATCCGGAGAGATTTCTGGCTTGTTTTTCCCAAATGCGCGTCGTGGATGTCAACCAGGCAACGCTGGATATCTACAAGGCAGAGAACAAAGAGCATCTTCTGGCAAATCTGAATACCGTGTTTGCGGATGAGGCACTTCCTTGCTTGATGGAGTCTATTGTAGCACACTCCGAGGGGAAGAAATCCTTCTCCGGGAACGGAGTGAACTATGATCTGAACGGCAACAAACTTTACATCCGCATTTCCTGGAACGTTCCAAGTGAAGAAGCGGGCAGCCTGAACAACGTCATCGTGGTGATCCAGGATATGACCGAGCTTGCTCAGATAAGAACTATCTCCGAGGGACGAGAAGCTCTCTTCAGGGCTGTGTTTGAGCAGTCTTCCGAAGGTATGTTGCTCTTGGATGAGAATGGTCGGATTCTTCTGGTCAACAATGCCTTCCAATCCCTCAGCGGGATTGGGGACAACTATATTATCGACAACAAGATCTGGGAGCTTTACGAACTGATAGCTCTGCGCTACTCGGTTGAGAGCCAGATTGATCTATCGGAAGATTTCTTCTCAAGCTTCTTTGCCAACCCAGAAGCAGGCTTGAGTACCTTCGAATACCGGTTCAAGGATTCCAGCAGCAAAAGCCACGTGCATAAAGTGAATATCTTCCCGATCCAGAGCACCGAGGAGAAGCTCTTTGCAGTCATCACGACAGATCTCAGCCTGATCTATCGCTCCGCGGAGACAGCCAGAATGCTGCACAAAGTAAGTCATGCCGTGAATGTGGACAGCTCTCTGGACGAGCTATTCAAGACCATCCACAAGTCTCTGGCCACGCTGATGGACACTACCAATTTCTATATTGCACTCTACGATGCCAAAACCAATCTCATCTCCTTCCCTTATCATGTGGACGAGATGGATGAGGATGGTTCGCCCATTGAAGCCGATAGCGAATCTTCTCTCACTGCCCAGATAATCTCCGAAGCTCAGACACTATTCCTCACGGAAGAAGCAATTGAGGAACGTATTGCCAGCAACAAGCACATGGGCATAGCTTCCAAGAACTTCCTGGGAGTTCCCTTGATGCTTTCCAATCAGGTGATTGGCGCACTGGTCGTGCAGAGTTACAGCCGGATAGATCTTTATGATAATGATGATCGGCTTCTTTTGGAATCCATTTCCGAGCAAATCGCCTTTGCCCTGAGAAAGAAGCAAAATGATGAGAACCTAATGACCATGATCCAAGCCATCGAACAAGCAGGTGAAGGCATTCTGATCTTCTCTCCGGAAGGATACATCAAGTATGTGAATTCCGTCTTTGAAAAAGCCACTGGTTACCGTAGAATAGAACTGATAGACAAGCCCATAGACGCCCTGCCCTTTGACTCTGAGAGCGAGAAAAACCTGAAGAATTCCTGGCTCCGGGTGAAGAGCTATCAACCTTGGAGAGGTAAACTCCAGTTCATACGTAAAGATCTGACCAAGCTAGTCCTGGATATGATCGTCAAGCCTGTACTGGACAACGAAAACCACCTCTCATCCATTATTGCCAGTTGCAAAGATGTGACCTATGAGATACTCAGAGAAGAGCAACTGAAGAAAACTCAGCGCTTGGAAGCCATTGGACGCCTCACCGGAGGTATAGCGCATGACTTTAATAATGTGCTCTCCGCTATCATCGGCTACACCGAGCTTGCTTCCGACGACGTGGCTCCCGGCTCAGATACAGCCAGTAATCTTTCTGAAGTGCTCAAATCTTCACTTCGTGCCAAGGAGATGATCTCCCACCTGCTTGCCTTCAGCAAACAGGAAGAATCCAAAACCGAGATCATCGAACTAGTCGATCACGTGAAGGAATCAGTAAGGTTCCTGAAGTCTTTCCTGCCCCGTTCCATCAAGATTCAGGAAAGCTATCTGGCAGAGAAAAGCACCGCTGTGGCGGTCTCTGGACAGATTCATCAGATCATTATCAATTTCGGAACGAATGCCATGCATGCCATGAAGAACCAGGACGGGATTCTGGAGATCAAGGTAGAACAAATATCCTTCAAGTCCAAGGATATGGTTGCCTTCCCAGAGCTGGATCAGTGTCATTATCTTCTGATAAGCGTCACTGATAACGGCTGCGGAATAGATGACAGCCAGCTAGATCGTATCTTTGATCCCTATTACACTACCAAGGGTGCCAATGAAGGCACCGGATTGGGGCTCTCAATTGTTCACGGCATAGTTGTGTCCCACAGAGGAGCCATACGAGTGGAAAGCAAAGTAGGGGTAGGAACCACATTCAAGGTTTATCTCCCGCTCTACGAAGCAGATTCTTGGTATCCTCAAGCCAAGGAAGCGGAAGAGGAAGTGAATCTCCATGGCTCCGAAACCATTATGTTCGTCGATGACGAGCCCATGCTGGTGAACATCTTTAAACAAGGTCTGGGTCGTCTGGGCTACAAGCTGGAGTGCTTCACAGATTCCCGCAAAGCTCAGGAATACTACACCAAACATCCCGAAAAGATTGATCTCTTAGTGACGGATACCACAATGCCTCACGTCAACGGACTTGATCTGGCTCTCGGTTTGCTTAAAATCCGCCCGGAGATACCAATAGTACTTTGCACAGGCTTCACTACTCTGATCTCTGCCGAAGAAGCACGACGCAAGGGTATCAAAGAATTCATCATGAAGCCCTATAAAATCAAGGATTTGGCTGCCAGCATCCGTGACCTGTTGGATGAGAAGAAATGAGAATTGACCAGCTACTGAATAAACTCTGCCTCACCAAAACCAGAAGCATTGCCAAAAACGCCAGCGATAAGACTCTGCTTACCATCAACGGTAAAGCAGCAAAGGCCAGCTCTGAAGTGAAAGCCGGAGATATGATCGGTATGAAACTATATGGCTTCGACCATCAGATCAAGATATTGGAAATACCAACTGGCAATGTCGCCAAGACAAATGCCACCCAATACTACGAGATAATCTCCAAAACACCTCTCAGCTAAAGCTTATGCGTCCCTTGCTCATATTTCTGCTGCTTCTGGCAGTGATGCTGCCTCTTGCAGCAGAAACTGAGCTGCGTTTCAAGCATCGTGGAAGCTCTGACTACGCGGAGTTCTATAGCACTGAGTCTACCTTCCAAAGCTCAAACCTGGCTGGGCAACTGGACGAGAGAATCTTTGCCCTACAGGCGGACTTGGGCATATACACAAGCCGAAAAGTAGAAATCTTTGTGCTGAATTCTGCTGCCGAGTACCAAGCCCTCAGTCGGGGGAAAGACAAGATTGTAGAGTTCAGCGATGCCTTCTTCAGTTCCAGGGAAGAACGTATCTATATCCGCAGCAAACAGGAAATCCAGGAAAGCTACTTGCAGATTCTGCAACATGAATACACTCACTGGTATCTGGATCAGATTTTTGACACTGCACCTCTATGGTTTCATGAGGGTATGGCTACCTACTATGCCGGACAATTGGGCTATGAGCGCTATCTGCATTTCCTGCAAAGCAGCTTTTGGGGCAATCCCGGGGAGCTATTACTCAGCAGCAGTTATCCCAAGGAGCAAAAGGATTGGCAAAGCTTCTATCTCTCATCCTACTTTGCCGTTAAATGGATGAAGGAAAAGAACCAAAGCTCTTGGCAGAACTTTTGGGACAGAACTGCCCAGAACTGGAGAAGAGGGTATCAGACGGATTTCAGACCAAGCTTCCGCTTGGCATATGGGATGGAGTTGTGGCAGTTTCACGCCGTCTTTGGCAAATACATCAAACGCCTCTCCTTTCAATACCTGATAGTAGCAATCAATGCTATAATCCTGGCTTTGATGCCACTTGTGCTGATTCTGGCTGCCCGCAGGAGGAAAAGGAAACGAGCCCTGCTGCCTGATTTGCCGCTACCGGTTGAGCCAGATCTGCCGGAGGAACAGGGAGAAGACGATACTCCAGAGTCCTGATCAAGTATAAAGCAAAGTCCGTATAGGTGAATCACTTATACGGACTTTTTTTGTAAATACAACGCTAATCTAAGATCACTCTACTCAT